>DIEE01000082.1 GCA_002418465.1 Pseudomonas sp. UBA5782
CGCAATACCGCGCGCTGCTGGAGCGGCGTGACGCGTTGGCCGACGCCGAACGCTCGGCGCAACAGGCCGCCGAGCAGACCCACCGGTTCTTCCTGGCCGGCCGCGAGTCGTTCCTCGCCGACCTGCAGGCGACGCGCACCTACACCGATGTGCGCGGCCAACTGGCGGCGGCGGAATCGCAGGCGGCAATGGGCCGCATCGACCTGTTCCTCGCCCTCGGCGGCGGCTGGCAGGCCGCGCCGGCGGCACCCGCGGGACGCTGACAGGGTCTCGTCGTGTGCAACCGCACCCCTCACCCCAGCCCTGTCCCGCAGGGCGAGTGGGGAATCCGCGTGGCCCGGAAAGTCCTGCGCCCTTTCATTCAGGCCTGCCGGTCGGTCTGAAAATCTGCGGGCAATGCCGTTGATCCCCTGTTCCTCGGGGAGAGGGCAGGGGTGAGGGACAAGTCCTGAAAACAGCCATCGAATCGGCTCTACGACTATGGTCGCGATTACTACTAAGGTCGGCTGTATCCGCCTATCTGGCGGCTTACAGTAACTTCACCGCAAATCGTCGGTGGAGGATAAAAATAAAATGCACGACCTTGCTTACAAGCGGATCGAACAGAGCCCGCAATTCAAAGAACTGGTGGCAAAACGGGAGAAATTCGCCTGGATTCTCTCCGCCATCATGCTCGGCCTCTATGTGGTCTTCATTCTGCTGATCGCTTTCGCGCCGCAACTGCTCGGCGCCAAGATCAGCCCCGACTCCAGCGTTACCTGGGGCATCCCGATGGGTGTCGGCCTCATCGTCTCCGCCTTCGTGCTGACTGGCATCTACGTGCAGCGCGCCAACGGCGAATTCGATCGTCTCAACCAAGCCATCCTGGATGAGGTGAAAGAATGATCGCCCGCCTGCTTTCCGCATTCGCCCTCGCCGGATTCGCTCCGCTGCTCTGGGCCGACGCCCTCACCGGCGATGTACAGCGCCAGCCGCTCAACGTTTCGGCGATCGCCATGTTCGTCGCCTTCGTCGCGCTGACCCTCGGCATCACTTACTGGGCCTCCAAGCGCAACACCTCCACCTCCGCCTTCTACACCGCCGGCGGCTCCATCACCGGCTTCCAGAACGGCCTGGCGATCGCCGGCGACTACATGTCGGCGGCGTCCTTCCTGGGGATTTCCGCACTGGTGTTCACCTCCGGCTATGACGGTCTGATCTACTCGATCGGCTTCCTCGTCGGCTGGCCGATCATTCTCTTCCTGATCGCCGAACGCCTGCGCAACCTGGGCAAGTACACCTTCGCCGACGTCGCTTCCTATCGCCTCGGCCAGACGCAGATCCGCACCCTGTCGGCCTGCGGTTCGCTGGTGGTGGTGGCGTTCTACCTGATCGCCCAGATGGTTGGTGCCGGCAAGCTGATCGAGCTGCTGTTCGGCCTCGACTACCACGTCGCCGTGGTGCTGGTGGGTATCCTGATGGTGCTCTACGTGCTCTTCGGCGGCATGCTGGCGACCACCTGGGTGCAGATCATCAAGGCCGTGCTGCTGCTCTCCGGCGCCTCGTTCATGGCGATCATGGTGCTCAAGCACGTCAACTTCGACATCAGCACGCTGTTCAGCGAAGCGATCAAGGTGCACCCGAAAGGCGAGGCCATCATGAGCCCCGGCGGCCTGGTGAAAGACCCGATCTCGGCCTTCTCCCTGGGCCTGGCGCTGATGTTCGGTACCGCCGGCCTGCCGCACATCCTGATGCGCTTCTTCACCGTCAGCGACGCCAAGGAAGCCCGCAAGTCGGTGTTCTACGCCACCGGTTTCATCGGCTACTTCTACATCCTGACCTTCATCATCGGCTTCGGCGCGATCCTGCTGGTCAGCACCAATCCGGACTTCAAGGACGCCACCGGCGCGCTGCTCGGCGGTAACAACATGGCGGCGATCCACCTGGCCGACGCCGTGGGTGGCAGTGTGTTCCTCGGCTTCATCTCGGCGGTGGCCTTCGCCACCATCCTCGCGGTGGTGTCCGGTCTGACCCTCGCCGGTGCCTCGGCGGTATCCCACGACCTGTACGCCAGCGTGTTCCGCAAGGGCCGCGTCAACGACAAGGACGAGATGCGCGTATCGAAGATCACCACGGTCGCCCTCGGCCTGCTGGCGATCGGCCTGGGCATCCTGTTCGAGAAGCAGAACATCGCCTTCATGGTCGGCCTGGCGTTCTCCATCGCCGCGAGCTGCAACTTCCCGGTGCTGCTGCTCTCGATGTACTGGAAGAACCTGACCACCCGTGGCGCGATGATCGGCGGCTGGCTCGGCTTGATCACCGCGGTGGTGTTGATGATCCTCGGCCCGACGATCTGGGTGCAGATCCTCGGCCACGAGAAAGCCATCTACCCGTACGAGTACCCGGCGCTGTTCTCCATGCTGATCGCCTTCATCGGTATCTGGTTCTTCTCGATCACCGACAAGTCGAACGCTGCCGTCGGCGAACGCGCACTGTTCTTCCCGCAGTTCGTTCGCTCGCAGACCGGCCTCGGTTCGAGCGGTGCCGCTGCGCACTGACCGCCTGCTCTTCGGGCAAATTGGGGCAGCTTCGGCTGCCCCTTTTCTTTTCCAGCGCCTGCGGCAGCGTTCGTGCGCGCTTTCGTAGGGGCGAACTCGTTCGCCTTCGCGGATTGACAACCGATTAATGACAGGCACGAAAAAGCCCGCACCAGGCGGGCTTTTCGCATTACGGCGCTGGCTAGACTTTGCCCAGCAGTACCAGGATCAGCAGGATGATCAGCACGGTGCCGACGATGCCCGATGGCCCGTAACCCCAGCTGCGCGAGTGTGGGAAGACTGGCAGACCGCCGATCAACAGCAGAATCAGGATGATGATCAGAATAGTGCCGATGCCCATGATGGAACTCCTTATGTGAGAACGGTGCGCGTGGCGCGCTTCCAGCAGGGTTGAGCTTTTGGCCACGCTTATCTGATCCGACTCCCGCCGCCTGGGAATAATTCAACCAGGTCCGGCGTCGGTCCCGCCGTTCGCCCCTTGCCGTTGCCCATGTGGAGGGCTGCATGAGTTACCGTTTCGCCGCCGATGCACTGCTGGTGCTGCACCTGGCGTTCATTCTCTTCGTGCTGTTCGGCGGCTTGCTCGCGCTGCGCTGGCGCTGGGTGCCCTGGCTGCATCTGCCGGCGGTGGCCTGGGGCGCGGCGGTGGAGCTGCTGCACCTGTACTGCCCGTTGACGCCTTGGGAAAAGGCCCTGCGCATAGCTGCGGGGGAAGCCGGCTACCCGGGCGATTTCGTCGAGCATTACCTGCTGCGGCTGATCTATCCGGATGGGCTGACGGCGCAGGTTCAGCTGTACCTGGGCGGCGTCGTGCTGCTGCTCAACCTACTGGTCTACGGGCTGCTGCTGCGCCGCGGGCGCCGCCGCCGCGGGTGAATCGCCGGCGCGTCTGGGCGCCCATTCAGCAGCCTGATGGTTGGCCGGAGGACGGTTTGCCTTCGCTACACTGCGGCCATTCACGACGAACAACAAGAAGGCAGAAACCCCATGCAGACACGCATCATGATCACCGGCGCCGGTTCCGGTCTGGGCCGCGAAATGGCCTTGCGCTGGGCGCGCGAGGGTTGCCAGCTGGCGCTTTCCGACGTCAATGAGGCGGGCCTGACGGAAACCCTGAAAATGGTCCGCGAGGTCGGCGGCGACGGTTTCACCCAGCGCTGCGACGTGCGCGACTACAGCCAGCTCACCGCCTTCGCCCAGGCCTGCGAAGAGCGCCTGGGTGGCATCGACATGATCGTCAACAACGCCGGCGTGGCGTCCGGCGGATTCTTCAGCGAGCTCTCGCTGGAGGACTGGGAATGGCAGATTTCGATCAACCTGATGGGCGTGGTCAAGGGCTGCAAGGCGTTTCTGCCGCTGCTCGAACGCAGTCAGGGCAGGATCGTCAACATCGCCTCGATGGCGGCGCTGATGCAGGGCCCGGCGATGAGCAACTACAACGTCGCCAAGGCTGGCGTGGTGGCTCTGTCCGAGAGCCTGCTGATCGAGCTCAAGCAGCAGGGCATCGACGTGCACGTGGTCTGCCCGTCGTTCTTCCAGACCAACCTGCTGGACTCCTTCCGCGGCCCGACGCCGGCGATGAAGGCGCAGGTCGGCAAGCTGCTGGAAGGCTCGCCGATCAGCGCCGCCGAGATCGCCGACTACATCTACCAGGAGATCGCCAAGGGCGAGTTCATGATCCTGCCGCACGAAATGGGGCGCATGGCCTGGACCCTCAAGCAGAAGAACCCGCAGGCGCTGTACGCGGAAATGGCCGGCATGGCCGAGAAGATGCGCGCCAAGGCGCAACGCGGCTGAGAACAGCGCGCAGGCTCCGTCGGATGGTCGGCGAGCTGCTCGCAGCCGGTCACAGCCTCACCCATCGGCTCCCGCCGAATGCTTCTCCGTCTGGCGTGGCTGTGTTAGAAGGCAGCCTGGTTTTTTCGGAGTAACGGCGTGGAGTCCGAATCCATCGTCTATGGCTGCATCCGCGACTGGCCAACGGTCAGTACGCCGGAGTGCGCCGAACGCCGGGCGAGCAACCGTACGGTGCTCGCCTCGCTGCCGGCCGAGGGCTGGAGTTTTCTCGGCCGCGATCTGTTCAGTTGCTGCGAGCGACCCGGCGAAGGCCTGTATCGAACCCAGGTGATCCACTTCGCCGCCAGCTACCCGGCGGTGGAGTACGAGTGGTCGATCTGGATCGAGCAGTTCGAGGCGCTGCTGCGGCGCCTGTACTGGGCCAGCGCGGTGGTCCATCTGGAGACCGAGCTGAACGGCATGCACACCTTCCGCTGGGAGTCCGAGAGCGGGCTGCACAGCCCGCACGACAGCGACCTGCGCATGCGCTGCGCCTGGGAGCGCGAAGGCGGCGCGCTAGGCTAGGGTGCCCGGCGCAACGGCAATCGGCTCAATCGAGCCATTCGCGGGGCACCTGTTCCTTGAGCAGCAGCTGGCACTGCTGGCTTTCCGGCTCGAAGACGATCACCGCACGGCCCTTTTCCAGCGCCTTGCGCGCACGTTCGATGCGCGTTTCCAGCGGCGTCTCGTCGCCATTGTCGGTGCCTTCGCGGGTGACGAAGTCTTCCAGCAGGCGGGTGAGGGTGTCGCTTTGCAGTTGCTCGTAGGGAATCAGCATCGGGGCCTCCTGGGGCGACGGCATGCTACCGCGTCGCTCAGGAACGGTCATCCGCGTCATCGACGGCCGGCGCCGTCTGCGGGGTGGGCCTTGGCAGATAGCGATCCAGCGTAGCGTAGAGCAGCTGGCTGTCCAGTGGCTTGCCGAGGAAGCCGTCCATGCCGACGTCGGCGCCGTGCTGGCGGTGTTCCTCGAGGATGTGCGCGGTGAGGGCGATGATCGGCACCGGCGGCAGGTCCAGCTCGTGCTCCAGGCGGCGGATCCGTCGGGTCGCCTCGAAGCCGTCCATTTCCGGCATTTCGCAATCCATCAGGATCGCCTGCACACCGCGCGGGTAGCGACGGTATTCCTCCACCGCGGCGATGCCGTCGGACACCAGCTTGATGCGGTAGCCGCGCTTTCGCAGGAAGCCCTGAACCACCAGTTGGTTGACCGCGTTGTCCTCGGCGACCAGCACGCAGGGCGCATCGGCCAGACCATGGCGCGGGGCGGCTGGCGGCTCCTCGGGCATTTCCTCGCTGCAGCGGTAGACCTTGAGCAGCGCATCGCGCAGCGGTTTTACCGAGATCGGCTGGGCCAGCGTGAGCAGCTTCAGCACCTGGCTGTCGGGCACCCGCTGGCATTGCTCCGGCGGGCACAGCAGCAACACCCGCTGGCCGCTCTGCAGCGTGCTGCGCAAGCCGTCCAGCCAGTATTCGGCGCTGCCTGGCCAGGGCGCGATCAGCACCAGCAGCGGCGGTTTCGGCTCGCTTTCCAGACGCTCCAGCAGGTGCTCCGGGCTCTGGCAGTGTTCGGTGCGGATGCCCCAGCGCTGCAGCAGATGGCCGACGGTTTCCAGCGCGGTGGCGTCCAGCGAGGCGAGCACCGCGTGCTGGCCTTCGAGCAGGCCGAGCAGGCCGTCGGTGTCGGCTTCGGCCTGCAGCGGGATGTCGAAGATGAAGCGCGTGCCCTGGCCGAGCCTGCTCTGCGCCTCGATACGCCCGCCCATCATTTCCACCAGCTCCTTGCTGATCGCCAGGCCCAGGCCGCTGCCGCCGTAGCGGCGGGTGGTACTGGAGTCGCCCTGGGCGAAGGACTCGAAGAGCTTGTTGAGCACTTCGCGGCGAATGCCGATGCCGCTGTCGCTGACCATGAACACCAGCTGCTCCTGGCCGCGGGCATCGCTGCGCCGCGCCACGCTGAGGGCGACGTGGCCCTCGGCGGTGAACTTGATGGCATTGCCGAGCAGGTTCATCAGCACCTGCTTGAGGCGCGTCGGATCACCCTTGATGCGCTGCGGCACGCCGGCTTCCAGCGCCACGTGCAGGCGCAGGCGCTTCTCCATGGCCTGGGCGGTGAACAGGCTGAGGGTGTCGGAAACCAGTTCCTCGAGGTCGAAGGTGATGTTTTCCAGGGTCAGCTTGCCGGACTCGATGCGCGCGTAATCGAGGATGTCGTTGATCACCGCCATCAGCGCGGTGCCTGAGCTGGCAATGGTCTCCACGTAAAAGCGCTGGCTGCGGTCCAGGCTGGTTTCCTTGAGCAGCTGCAGCATGCCCAGCACGCCGTTCAGCGGCGTGCGGATCTCGTGGCTCATGGTGGCGAGGAAGCGGCTCTTGGCCTTGTTCTCGATCACCGCCTGCTCGGCGGTCTGGCGCGACAGGAAGCCTTCCTCCTTGAGCAGGTTGATGCGGTCGGCAAGGCCGATGGAGAGGGTGATGAGTTCCACGGTGACGCCGATCTTCACCGCCGTGGCGCCGAAGATGCCGAACACCTCCAGCCCCAGCGAACCGGTGGTGGCCTGGATGAAGGTCAGCAGCAGCACGCCCCAGGCGAGCATGTAGTAGGAGCCGTAGCGCAGGCCGGCGTGCCACACGTAGATGCCGGCCAGCAGCGAGAGGAAGGAGACGATCAGCACCGTCAGGCTGGCCAGCACGCTCCAGGCCATCATGCCGATCAGCGGCGCCGAGCACAGGCAGGCCACGGTGCCGAGCATCAGCAGCTGCAGGGCGCGGTCCATCATCGGGAAGTGCTGGCGGGTGTGCAGGAAATGCCGGCTGAACTGCAGCGCGAACAGGCAGTGGCTGAACATCAGGACGTAGATGCCGACCTGCTGCAGTTCGAGCCAGTCGGGCAGCAACTGGAACAGCAAACCGTCGAAGCTGGCAGCGAAGATGCCGATGTTGACGTTGTAGGCCAGGTACCAGAAATAGGCGGATTCGCGCAGCGACAGGTAAAGGAACAGGTTGTAGCAGAACATCGCGAAGAGCACGCCGTAGAAGGCGCCGTTGAAACCCATGAGGATTTCCTGGGCGGCGGCGCTGGCGCCGTGGGTGCTGAAGAACAGCGGCACGAACACCGTGCTGGTGGTCTGCACGCGCAACAGCAGCACGCTGTCGCCGGGCGGAACCTGGGTCGGGAACCAGAAGTTGCGCACCGGCACCGCACGCTCGCCGAACGGATGGCTGTCACCGCCCAACTGGCGCTGGATTCTGCCATCCGCGGTGACCAGGTACAGCTGCAGGTCATCCAGCAGCGGGTAGTTGACCTCGATGAAGCCATCCAGCAGGTGCGGGCGGCTGTTGCGCAGGTCGACCTTCAGCCACCAGGTCGAAACGCTCTTGCCCATGTTGGCGTAGGGCCCGGCGATGGGGTGGAAGCTGCGGTCTTCCAGGTTCAGCACCTGGCCGACATCGAGGCTGCCCGAGGGGTCTTCGAGCACGCCCACGTAGGGGCCGAGCGGTAGGCGCAGCTCATCCTGATCGAGGGGCGCCACGGGCATCGCCGAGGCCACTCCCGCAAACAGAAATATCAATAGCGCCAAGCAGATACGAGGCATCGTGACCTCAAAGATGAAAGCTCCGTGGCGGCACTGTGCCCTGATGCGAGAGGGCGTTCAAGGGGCGCGGCGGCCGCTTCCGCGCGCGCTCTAGCGGCGTTGTTCCGGGAGCATCCGCTCGAGCAGGCCATCGCGGCGAACCGCGACGTGCCAGGCGGTGGCCGCCACGTGCAGCATGATCAGAGCGTAGACGGCGAACTGCCCCCACACGTGCAGCCGGTTGGCCAGGCGCCCGAGCTCCTCGTTCTTCGCGAAACCGGGCAACGAAAGCAGGCGGAAGAAGGGCACGTCCTGACCGTTGCCGGCCATCAGGTAGCCGGTGATCGGCATCGCCAGCAGCACCGCGTAGAGCAGCGCATGGTTGAGCCCGGCGATCAGCCGCATCAGGCGCCGCGTCCCCGGCGGATAGGCCGGTGCGCGGTGCCGCCAGCGCCAGCTGAGGCGCAGCAGGATCAGCAGGAACACGCACAGGCCCATGGATTCGTGGGCCATGTACCAGAAGGTGCGGACCGGCCCGGCGGGGAAATTCTCGGCGACCCAGACGAAGGGCAGCACGAAGCACAGTGCCGCGGCAGTCAGCCAGTGCAGCGCCTGGGCCAGCCCGGTGTAACGCTCGATGCTCACGCGTGGAAGCCTCTGTTTGTTGATCACGGCGCCTGGCGGTTAGGCACTGTGGCGCGCGCTTGGTTCTTCGGCGCGCGGCGTGGCGATGCTGCGTAGAATTGCGCGGATGAGGTTTTCACGAGGTACGACGGTGGATCTACAGCAGGGCTTCGTTCTGACCCGGCACTGGCAGGACACGCCCGCGGGCACCCAGGTGGAGCTCTGGCTGGCCACCGACGCCGGCCCGCGTCGCCTGCGTCTGCCCGTGCAGACCTCGGTGGCGTTCATCCCCGCCGAACAGCGCGAACGCGCCGAATTGCTGCTGCGTGGCGAGCGCGACGTCGAGCTGCGCCCGCTTGAGCTCAGCGACTTCCGCCATCGCCCGGTGCTCGGCCTCTACTGCCGCCAGCATCGTCAGTTGATCCAGCTGGAAAAGCGCCTGCGCGGTGCCGGTCTGGACGTCTACGAAGCCGACATCCGCCCGCCGGAGCGCTACCTGATGGAGCGCTTCATCACCGCGCCGGTGCAGTTCGGCGGCACGCTCGACGCCAGCGGCCTGATCCTCGACGCCCAGCTGAAACCGGCGCCGGACTATCGCCCGCAGCTGCGCCTGGTGTCGCTGGACATCGAGACCACTGAGCGCGGCGAACTCTACTCCATCGCCCTGGAAGGCTGCGGCCAGCGCCAGGTATACATGCTCGGCCCGGCCAACGGCGATGCCAGTGGGCTGGATTTCCCGCTGGATTATTGCGACGACCACGCGCAGTTGCTGGAGCGCCTCAACGACTGGATGGCGCTGCACGACCCCGACGCGATCATCGGCTGGAACCTGGTGCAGTTCGACCTGCGCGTGCTGCACGAACATGCGCAGCGCCTCAAGGTGCCATTGCGCCTGGGGCGCGGCGGCGAGCCGATGGAATGGCGCGAGCACGGCAGCAAGAGCCACTTCTTCGCCGCTGCCGCCGGCCGGCTGATCATCGACGGCATCGAAGCCCTGCGTTCGGCGACCTGGAGTTTCCCCTCGTTCAGCCTGGAGAACGTCGCGCAGACGCTGCTCGGCGAGGGCAAGGCGATCAGCACGCCGTACCAGCGCATGGACGAGATCAACCGCATGTTCGCCGAGGACAAGCCGGCGCTGGCGCACTACAACCTCAAGGACTGCGAGCTGGTCACGCGGATCTTCGCCAGGACCGAGCTGCTCACCTTCCTCCTCGAACGCGCCAGCGTCACCGGCTTGCCGGCGGACCGCAGTGGCGGCTCGGTGGCTGCCTTCGGCCATCTGTACATGCCGGCGATGCACCGCCAGGGCTTCGTCGCGCCCAACCTCGGCGAGCGCCCGCCGGAGGCCAGCCCCGGCGGCTTCGTCATGGATTCACGGCCGGGGCTCTACGAATCGGTGCTGGTGCTGGACTACAAGAGCCTCTACCCGTCGATCATCCGCAGCTTCCTGATCGATCCGGTCGGGCTGGTGGAAGGCTTGCGCCATCCGGCCGATGCCGACTCGGTGGCGGGTTTTCGCGGCGCGCGCTTCTCGCGAACGCGGCACTGCCTGCCGGCGATAGTCGCGCGCGTCGCCGAAGGGCGCGAGGCGGCGAAGCGCGACGGCAACAAGCCGCTGTCGCAGGCACTGAAGATCATCATGAACGCCTTCTACGGCGTGCTCGGCTCCAGTGGCTGCCGCTTCTTCGACCCGCGCCTGGCCTCGTCGATCACCCTGCGCGGGCACGAGATCATGCGCCGCACCCGCGAGCTGATCGAGGCCGAAGGGCATGTGGTGATCTATGGCGACACCGATTCCACCTTCGTCTGGCTCGGCAGCGAACACGCCGAAGACGAGGCGGCGCGCATCGGCCGGGCGCTGGTGGCGCGGGTCAACCACTGGTGGCAGGTGCACCTGCGCGATGAGTACGGCCTGGAAAGCGCGCTGGAGCTGCAGTTCGAAACGCACTTCCGGCGCTTTTTGATGCCGACCATCCGCGGCGCCGAGGAGGGCAGCAAGAAGCGCTACGCCGGCCTGGTGCGGCGCGCCGACGGCAGCGAGGAGATGGTCTACAAGGGCCTGGAAACCGTGCGCAGCGACTGGTCGCCGCTGGCCCAGCGCTTCCAGCAGGAACTCTACCTGCGCATCTTCACCCGCCAGCCGTACCAGGACTACCTGCGCGACTACGTGCGGCGCACCCTGGCCGGCGAGCTGGACGAGCTGCTGGTCTATCGCAAGCGCCTGCGCCGGCGCCTCGACGACTACCAGCGCAACGTCCCGCCGCAGGTCCGCGCGGCACGCCTGGCCGACGATTACAACGACCAGCAGGGCCGCCCGCGGCAGTACCAGCGCGGCGGCTGGATCAGCTACGTGATCACCCTGGCCGGCCCGGAACCGCTGGAAGTTCGCCGCTCGCCGATCGACTACGACCACTACGTGACACGCCAGCTGCAACCGGTGGCGGACGCCATCCTGCCGTTCGTCAACGACGGGTTCGACGCGCTGGTGGACGGGCAGATGGGACTGTTCTGAAAATGCCGCTTTGTCGGCGCGCAGGCACGCTCGCTGCTCGCGAATCGCTTGCGCTCGTGGAGCTACTTCGGCTCAGCCCAGCACGCCGCGCAGCGCGTTCATCGCCTGCAGGGCGACCTCGTCAGGGTCGCCGGCCCTGAGGCGGTCGTTGAACACTTCCAGGCCGACCGGGCCGGCGTAGCCCATCTCCTCCAGACGCTCGACCAGCGCGCGCAGGGGAAAGTGTCCCTGGCCGGGCAGCAGGCGCCGATGGCGGGCGACGTTCACCAGGTCCTCCTGGCCGACGCGGCGTGCAAGGTCGGACAGCTGCACGAGGAAGATCCGCGAGGCCGGTATGCCGTCGAGATCGGCCAGCGTGCGACCACCGACGAACAGGTGGAAGGCGTCGACCACCAGGCCGAGGTTGTCGGCCCCGACCCGCTGCACGCAGGCCCAGGCATCCGGCAACGTCGCCTGCCGGGTGCTCCAGGCCATGCTTTCGTAAGCGATGCGCACGCCGCGCTGCGCCGCCTGCGCACAGAGCCAGCGCAGGTCGTCGTCGACACGTTCGGCGTTGCAGTCGGCGTCGGTGCTGGCCGGCACCAACAGCGTAGTGGCACCGACGTCGAGGGCGGTATCGAGCATCTCCAGTGCTTCGTCGCGCTTTTCGCTGCGTCGCGCATCGGGGGCACCGTCGAAGTCCAGCAGTACCTGGTAGTCGGTCAGGCCGAGTTCCAGGCTTCGCAGCGCATGGCCGAGCGCTGGCGCATCGGCGGTGAAGGCTTCGACGTCCTGGCGCCACAGCTCGATCTGATCGAAGCCTGCGATTCGCGCCGCGCGGCAGTTTGCCAACGTACCGCCGCCGAGCAGCACGCTGTTGAGAAACCGCGGATTACCCTTCAGCAACGGCGAGGGCACTCAGCGTGGTTCCTCGTCGCCGACCACGCTTTCCACGGCCGGAACGCGGGTCTCGGGTTCCAGTTGCACGTCCTCGCCGATCTGGTGGCTGAAGCGCTCCAGCGAGGCCTTCTCCGGGTGTGCGTCGCTGGCGAACACCGGCGGGCTGAGCAGGTAGGCGCAGATCATCCGGCCGAGGGCCAGCAGGCTGTCGATGTGGGTGCGCTCGTAGCCGTGGGTGGCGTCGCAGCCGAAGGCGAGCAGGGCGGTGCGGATGTCGTGGCCGGCGGTGATCGCCGACTGCGCATCGCTGTGGTAGTAGCGGAACAAGTCGCGACGTACCGGAATCTCGTGGCGGTCGGCCAGCCGCAGCAGGTGTCGCGACAGGTGATAGTCGTAGGGGCCGCCGGAATCCTGCATGGCCACGGTCACCGAATGCTCGGTGGATTGCTGGCCGGGCGCGACCGGGGCGATGTCGATGCCGACGAATTCGCTGACGTCGAAGTTCAGCGCGGCGGCGGCGCCGGAGCCGGTTTCTTCGGTGATGGTGAACAGCGGGTGGCAGTCGATCGGTGGCTCCAGGCCGCTGTCGACGATCGCCTTGAGCGACGCCAGCAGCACCGCCACGCCGGCCTTGTCGTCCAGGTGGCGGGCGCTGATGTGGCCGCTCTCGGTGAACTCCGGCAACGGGTCGAAGGCGACGAAATCGCCGATGGACACGCCCAGCGCGCGGGTTTCCTCGAGGTTGTTGGTCAGCGCGTCGAGGCGCAGCTCGACGTGTTCCCAGCTGATCGGCATCTGGTCCACGGCGGTGTTGAAGGCGTGCCCCGAGGCCATCAGCGGCAGCACACTGCCGCGCAGCACGCCGCGATCGGTGAATACGCTGACCCGGCTGCCTTCGGCGAAGCGGCTCGACCAGCAACCCACCGCGGCCAGTGCCAGGCGACCGTTGGCGTGGATTTCCCGGACGCTGGCGCCGATGGTGTCGAGGTGCGCGGAAATCGCCCGGTCCGGGCTGTAGCGGCGGCCCTTGAGCGTCGCGCGGATGGTGCCGCGGCGGGTCAGTTCGTAGGGGATGCCTAGTTCGTTGAGGCGCTCGGCGACGTAGCGAACGATGGTGTCGGTGAACCCGGTCGGGCTGGGAATGGCGAGCATTTCCAGCAGGACCTTCTGCATGTACTGCATGTCCGGTTCGGGCAGTCTTGCGCTCATGGAATTCTCCCGTACGGCTTGACTGTGAGGGCGCACGCCGCAGTTTTGTGGCGTGGCCGATAGGTATTGCGACCCGGATGAGGCGGAAACATTCAGCCGGATCGGTTCCGGCGAGCGGGGGTGTTCCGGCCGGAAGACCCGCTGGCGAACGAGTTCGCCCCTACAGAAACCACGCCGCTTTCGTAGGGGCGAACCTGTTCGCCAGGCAAGGCCCGGCCGGAAACGAGGCTAGATCTTGCTCAGCGGAAACAGCAGGTCGACGAAGCGTTCGGCGGTGGGTTGCGGCTCGTGGTTGGCCAGGCCGGCACGCTCGTTGGCCTCGATGAACACGTACTCCGGCTGGTCGGCGGCCTTGACCATCAGGTCGAGGCCGACCATCGGGATGTCCAGCGCGCGGGCAGCGCGCACCGCGGCGTCGACCAGGGTCGGGTGCAACTGCGCGGTGACGTCCTCGAGGATGCCGCCGGTGTGCAGGTTGGCGGTGCGCCGCACGGCCAGCTGCATGCCTTCGCCGAGCACCGTGTCGTAGTCGTGGCCGACCGCGTGCAGGGTGCGTTCGGTTTCGTCGTCCAGCGGAATCCTGCTCTCGCCGTGGGTGGCGGCCTGGCGTCGACGGCTCTGGCTCTCGATCAGTTTGCGGATGCTGCTGCGGCCGTCGCCGATCACCGTGGCCGGGCGGCGGATGGCGGCGGCGACCACCTCGAAGCCGATTACCAGGATGCGCAGGTCATGGCCTTCGTGGAAGCTTTCCAGCAGCACCCGGCTGTCGAACTGGCGCGCGGCCTCGATGGCGGCGCGCAGTTCCTCGACGCTGCGCAGGTCGACCGCCACGCCCTGGCCCTGTTCGCCGTCCACCGGCTTGACCACCACGCTGCCGTGGGCTTCGAGGAAGGCGGCATTGTCTTCGTCGCTGCCGGCCAGTTGCTGGGTCGGCAACTCCAGGCCGGCGCGGCGCAGGTAGCTGTTGGTCAGGCGCTTGTCCTGGCACAGCGTCATGCTCACCGCGCTGGTGAGGTCGGAGAGCGACTCGCGGCAGCGCACCTTGCGTCCGCCGTGGACCAGGGTGAAGAGCCCGGCGGGGGCGTCGTCGACCTGCACCTCGATGCCGCGGCGCAGCGCTTCGTCGACGATGATCCGCGCGTAGGGGTTGAACTCCACGTCCGGGCCGGGGCCGAGGAACAGCGTCTGGTTGATGCCGTTGCGGCATTTCACCGCAAAGGTCGACAGGGTGCGGAAGCCCAGCTTGGCGTAGAGCGCCTTGGCCTGGCGGTTGTCGTGCAGCACCGAGAGGTCGAGGTAGGTCAGCCCGCGCGACAGGTAATGCTCGATCAGGTGGCGCACCAGCGCCTCGCCGACGCCTGGCCGGCCGCACTGCGGATCGACCGCCAGGCACCACAGGCTGGAGCCATTCTCCGGATCGTCGAAGGCTTCCTGATGGTTCAGGCCCATCACCGTGCCCAGCGCCACGCCGGTGTCGCTGTCCTCGGCGAGCCAGTAGACCGGGCCGCCTTCCTCGCGCGGGGTGATTTTCTGCGGATCGACCTGGAGCATGCCGCGGCTCTGGTAGAGGCGGTTGACCGAGGCCCAGTCGCCGGCGCTCTGTGCGCGGCGCAGGTGGAAGCCGCGGAAAGGTCGTCGCGCCGGCCGGTAGTCGGAGAACCAGATGCGCAGGGTGTCGGAGGGGTCGAGGAAAAGTTGCTGCGGCGCCTGTGCCAGCACCTGTTGCGGCGCGGCGACGTAGAGGGCGATGTCGCGTTCGCCGGTTTTCTCGGCGAGCAGGTCGCGCGCCAGACGCGCCGGGTCGGAATAGGTGTGGCCGATCAGCAGGCGGCCCCAGCCGCACTGCAGGGCTACCGGTCCTTCGGTTCCGTCGAGCCCGTCCTCCGCGCGCTGCGCCTGCAGGCGCTCGTAGGACGGTGCCTGGCCGCGCACCAGGCGCTGGCCGTAGGCCTGTGACTTTTGCATGAAGCCTCCTGAAAAACCGCGGCAGGCGAGGCCATGCCGCGGCGGAAATCGTCTGCGGACGAGGGCCGGAATGGCGCCTCTGCCTCGCGGGTGCGGTCATCCGGACCGCTGGCTGACATCCTTGGCGCTACAGGCCCTGTTGGCTCAGCCAAAGGTTGAGTGCCGCCAACTGCCAAAGTTTCGAACCGCGCAGCGGGGTGAGCTGGCCCTGCGGATCGCTGAGCAGGCGGTCGATCATCTGCGGGTTGAACAGGCCGCGGCCCTGGCTCGGGTCGAGCAGCAGGTCGCGCACCCAGCCAAGCGTCGCGCCTTGCAGGTGCTTGAGCCCCGGCACCGGGAAATAGCCCTTGGGCCGGTCGATCACCTCGGCCGGAATCACTCGCCGGGCGGCCTCCTTGAGCACGTGCTTGCCGCCGTCGGGCAGCTTGAATTTCCCCGGAATGCGCGCCGACAGCTCGGCCACGCGGTAGTCGAGGAACGGCGTGCGCGCCTCCAGGCCCCAGGCCATGGTCATGTTGTCGACGCGTTTCACCGGGTCGTCCACCAGCATCACCGTGCTGTCCAGGCGCAGCGCCTTGTCCACCGCCGCGCTGGCGCCGGGCTGGGCGAACTGCTGGCGGACGAAATCGCCGGAGTGATCGCCATCGACCCAGTTGGCCTGCACGGTGTCGGCGTACTCGGCGAAGTCGCGGTCACGGAACGCCTGCAGGTAGGCCGCCACCGGGTCGGCGGCGCCATCGACCTGCGGATACCAGTGGTAGCCGGCGAACAGTTCGTCCGCGCCCTGGCCGCTCTGCACCACCTTGCAGTGCCTGGCGACTTCGCGGGAGAGCAGGTAGAAGGCGATGCAGTCGTGGCTGACCATCGGCTCGCTCATCGCGGCGAAGGCGGCCGGCAACTGCTCGATGATTTCCTTCTCATCGATGCGCAACTGGTTGTGGCGCGTGCCGTAGTGCCTGGCGATCAGGTCGGAGTAGTGGAATTCGTCGCCACGTTCGCCGCCTGCATCCTCGAAACCGATGGAGAAGGTCAGCAGGTTGTCCGCCGCGCCGGCTTCGCGCAGCAGGCCCACCAGAAGGCTCGAATCGACGCCGCCGGAGAGCAGCACGCCGACGTCCACCGCGGCGCGCTGACGAATCGCCACCGCCTCGCGCAGGGTATCCAGCGTGCGGGTCTGCCAGTCTTCGAAGCTCAGGGCGGCTTCTTCGGCGGTCTGCCCGTACTCCAACGTCCACCAGGTCTTCTGCTCGCTGCGGCCATCGGCCTCGACGCGCAGCCAGGTCGCCGGCGGCAGCTTCTCGATACCGGCGATCAGCGTATGCGGCGCCGGCACCACGGCGTGGAAGCTCATGTAGTGGTTGAGCGCGATGGGGTTGATGATCTTGGCGATGTCGCCACCCTGCAGCAGCGCCGGCAGGGTCGAGGCGAAGCGCAGACGCTCGCCGGTGCGCGACAGGTACAGCGGCTTGACGCCGAGGCGGTCGCGGGCGAGGAACAGGCGGCCGGAATCACGCTCCCAGATGGCGAAGGCGAACATGCCGTTGAGTTTCGGCAGCAGCGCCTCGCCCCAGGCGTGATAGCCCTTGAGCAGCACTTCGGTATCGCCTTCGGAGAAGAATTGATAGCCCAGCGCCTGCAGTTCCGCGCGCAGTTCCGGGTAGTTGTAGATGGCGCCGTTGAAGACCATCGACAGGCCCAGCGAGGGGTCGACCATCGGCTGTCCCGAGGCGGCTTCCAGATCCATGATCTTCAGCCGCCGGTGGCCGAGGCCCAGCGGCCCTTCGCTGTGGAAACCACAGGCGTCGGGGCCGCGATCGGCCAGATGTTGGGTGATGCGCTCGACCGCTGCCAGGTCGCTCGGGCGCTTATCGAATCTCAGCTCTCCTGCTATTCCGCACATATCCTTACCGGTTCTCCGTTGGGGCGTGGGTGTCTTTTTCGCGGTATCGATACCGCGAACCAGAACTAGTGACCGATTTCAGGTCAAAGTAGTTCTATGCAGTTCCCCTAGTTGTTCACGGAAGAAGACGGCCAGAAAAGTTATGACCGAAACTAAAAAGAACCTCAGCGATACCTACGCACTGTCCATCTTTCAGGCCCTCCGGCGCCTGCAGCAGTCGGCCGAAGTGCACGCCAAGCGGCTCTCGCGCTACGGCGGGCTGACCCCCTTACAGTTGTTGATCCTGCAGGTGCTGGCGGTGGAGAAGGCGCTCACGGCAAGCCAGCTGGCGCGCTTCGTCAGCCTTTCGCCGGCCTCGCTGTCCGGCGTGCTGGAACGCCTGGAGGGCCGCGGCATGCTCACGCGGCGGCGTGACGAACAGGACCGCCGCAAGCAGTGGCTGGTGCTCGGCGACGCCGGCCGCGAAGCCCTCGGCGAAGCACCGCCGCTGCTCCCGGATCACGTTCTGCAACGCTTCGCCGGCCTGCCCGAATGGGAACGCCATGCGCTGCTGGCCGGCTTGCTGAGGGCGGCGGAGCTGTTCGAAATGCCCGAGCAGGGCGGCGGGAGGGTCGAGTCGCCCGCCGACTAGCGGCGGCAGGCGGTAGTCGACGAAACGCTGGCGCAGGGTTTGAGCAGCAGCGGAGGGCGCGGCAGTTTTCGCGGTTTCTTGTAGAAGCTCACGGGCACCACTATGCGCATTTCACAGGGGCTGCCGTCGAACCGCGCCGGCTCGAAACGCCAGCTTCTGATCGCCGCCACCGCGGCGGAGTTGGAAGCGATGTCGGTGGAGTCCTGAATGCGGGTCTTGCCGACGCGTCCATTGCTCTTGATGGTGGCCATGACGCGCACCCGCTCGCGCTGACCGTACTCGTAGTCATCCGGCGTATTTGGCTGATCGCCGCTCACCAGTCGCGGCGGCCGAAACCCCTCGCTGGACGCCGCGCCGCCCGAATACGGTTCCTGTTGCCCATAGTTGGTTTCTGCACGGCAGCGGGTGGTAGGCGTGGCCTTGTCGGCGATCGCCTGATTCACTCGAGCGATGGCACGCTCGGACAGCGGCGAGTGGCTGGCACAGCCGGCGAGCGCCGCGAGGGTCAGGGCGAGGGCGAATGTCGTAGGTCGCATGGTGGAGCACCTTCTTCCATGGATGGCAAAACGATACCCGGCACAGGCAGCAAAATCCGAACCAGTTGGGCGGAACTGGATCGCTCGGTCAGGAAAAAAGCGCTTCGCTCGACTCAACCTGCGGCTGGAAGATTGCAGTTTCGTAGGATGGGTTGAGCGCAGCGATACCCATCGGCTGGCCCACCATCGCCGTTGGGTGTCGCTTCGCACGACCCAACCTACGTGATCATCCGAATCCGCTGGCGCTCAGCTCTTTCCGCGCACCAGCTTCCTCAACATGAACCGGTTCGGGTGACAGGCTTCTGCCACCGCGCGGGGCAGCGGCAGCGGTTCGTCGCCCAGCCAAGCGGCGAGCAGTTCGCCGGAGAGCGGTGCGGTGAGCACGCCGCGCGAGCCGTGGGCGGCGTTGATGTAGAGGCCGTCGAGCCAGGGGCAGGGCACATCCGGCACCTGGCGCGCGTCCTTGGCGAGCACGGCGTAGGCCTCGGCGAATGCCGCTGCGTCCGCCAGCGGGCCGACCATCGGCAGGTAGTCCGGGCTGGTGCAGCGGAACGCGGCGCGGCCCTTCAACTGGTGCGGGTCGAGCTGCGTGGCATCCAGGCGTTCGGCCAGGTCGGCGGAGATTTCCTCCAGCATGCGCAGGTTGCCGGCGTGGTCGGCGGCGGTCGGCGTCAGGTCCGGATCGTCGAAACCGAAGCTCGCCCCCAGCGTGTGCTCCTCGCCGCGCGCCGGGGCGATGTAGCCCTCGGCGCAGAGCACCGTGCGCAGCGCCTGGCTGGGCGCGGTGGCGGGAATCTGGCTGATCTGCCCGCGGATGCGTTTGAGGGGCAGCTCGGCGGCAACCGGGAAACGCTGGATTTCCGCGGCGCCGGCCAGCACCACGACCTCTGCCGCGGCCAGCAGGCCGTTCTCGGCGAAAACCTTCCAGCCCCCATCCTCGCGCTCCAGGCGCAACGCTTCGCTGTGGCTGAGCAGGCGAATGTTCGGGTGATCGATCAGCGCGCGGCACAGCGCCGGCGGGTGCGCCCAGCCGGCTTCGGGGAAGAACAGTCCGCCGGCGGGCAATCCGACGCCCGCCAGCGCTTCGGCTTCCGCGCGTGGCAGCAGGCGCAGCAGGCTTTCCGGGAAGGCCTCGGCGAGGCGCTGCTGGCGCGTGGCTTCGGCATCGTCAAAGGCGATCTGCAACACGCCGCACGGCTCCCAGTAGCGACCGCGTTCGACGCGCTCCAGCAGCCGGCGGGTGTGCCCGAAGCTGCTCACCACCAGTTGCGACAGCGCCGTGGCGTGGGCGGAGAGCTTGAGGTAGAGCACGCCCTGCGGGTTGCCGGAGCCCT
>DIEE01000060.1:0-3923 GCA_002418465.1 Pseudomonas sp. UBA5782
GGTGTCGCCCAGGCGCATGGACAGGCCGACGCGTTTGCGCGGGATGTCCACTTCCATCACCTTGACCTTGACCACGTCACCGGCTTTGACCACTTCGCGCGGGTCCTTGACGAATTTTTCCGCCAGCGCGCTGATGTGCACCAGTCCGTCCTGGTGTACGCCGATGTCGACGAAGGCGCCGAAGTTGGTGACGTTGGTCACCACGCCTTCCAGCAGCATGCCCGGCTGCAGGTCCTTGAGGCTCTCGACGCCGTCCTGGAAGGTCGCGGTCTTGAACTCCGGGCGCGGATCGCGGCCGGGTTTGTCGAGTTCCCTGAGGATGTCGGTGACGGTCGGCAGGCCGAAGAACTCGTCGGTGAAGGCTTTCGGATCGAGGCGCCTGAGGAAGCTCGAATCGCCGATCAGCGAGCGGATGTCGCGGCCGGTGTCGGCGGCGATGCGCTGCACCAGCGGATAGGTTTCCGGGTGCACCGCCGAGGCGTCCAGCGGGTTGTCGCCGTTCATCACGCGGAGGAAGCCGGCGGCCAGCACGTAGGTCTTCTCGCCCAGGCGCGGGACCTTCTTCAGGTCGTCGCGGCTGGCGAAGGCGCCGTGCGCGTCGCGGTGCGCGATGATGTTCTGCGCCAGCGTCGCGTTGAGCCCGGAGATCCGTGCCAGCAGCGCGGCGGAAGCGGTGTTCAGGTCGACGCCGACGGCGTTCACGCAGTCTTCCACCACCGCGTCCAGCGAGCGCGCCAGCTTGAGCTGGGACACGTCGTGCTGGTACTGGCCGACGCCGATGGATTTCGGATCGATCTTCACCAGCTCGGCCAGCGGGTCCTGCAGGCGGCGGGCGATGGACACCGCGCCGCGCAGCGAGACGTCGAGGCCGGGGAATTCCTTGGCCGCCAGTTCCGAGGCGGAATACACCGAGGCGCCGGCCTCGCTGACCATCACCTTGGTCAGCTTGAGGCCCGGCACCTTGGCGATCAGGTCGCCGGCGAGCTTGTCGGTCTCGCGGCTGGCAGTGCCGTTGCCGATGGCGATCAGGTCGACGCCATGCTTGGCGCAGAGCTTGGCGAGCACGCCGAGGGTGCCGTCCCAGTCGTTCTTAGGCGCGTGCGGGTAGACGGTGGCGGTGTCCAGCACCTTGCCGGTGGCATCGACCACGGCAACCTTGCAGCCGGTACGCAGGCCCGGATCGAGGCCGAGGGTGGCGCGCGGGCCGGCCGGGGCGGCCAGCAGCAGATCGTGCAGGTTGCGTGCGAAGACGCTGATCGCCTCGTCTTCGGCGGCGTCGCGCAGCTCGCCGAAGAGGTCGGTTTCCAGGTGCGTGTAGAGCTTGACCTTCCAGGTCCAGCGCACCACTTCGGCCAGCCACTTGTCGGCCGCGCGGCCCTGGTTGGCGATGCCGAAGCGCTCGCCGATCATCACTTCGCCCGGATGCATGCTGCCGGGAAGCTCCTCGCCGACCTTCAGCGCGGCGCTCAGCACGCCTTCGTTGCGCCCGCGGAAGATCGCCAGGGCGCGGTGCGAGGGCACGCTCCTGAAGGGTTCGTCGTGCTCGAAGTAGTCGCTGAACTTGGCGCCTTCGGTTTCCTTGCCGGGCACCAGGCGCGCGGCGAGGGTGGCGTTGTCCTTGAGGAAGTCGCGCAGTTTGGCGAGCAGGTCGGCGTCCTCGGCGAAGCGTTCCATGAGGATGTACTTGGCGCCCTCGAGCACGGCCTTTACGTCGGCGAAGCCCTTCTCGGCATCGACGAAGCGCGCGGCTTCGGCTTCCGGGTTCAGCGTCGGGTCGCCGAACAGCGCGTCGGCCAGCTCGCCGAGGCCGGCTTCCAGGGCGATCTGGCCCTTGGTGCGGCGCTTCTGCTTGTACGGCAGGTAGAGGTCTTCCAGGCGCGTCTTGGTCTCGGCCAGGTTGATCTCGCGGCTCAGCTCCGGGGTCAGCTTGCCCTGTTCCTCGATGCTGGCGAGGATCGCCGCGCGGCGGTCGTCCAGCTCGCGCAGGTAGCGCAGGCGTTCTTCCAGATGGCGCAGCTGGGTGTCGTCCAGGCTGCCGGTGACTTCCTTGCGGTAGCGGGCGATGAAGGGCACGGTGGAGCCCTCGTCGAGCAGAGCCACGGCGGCGGCGACCTGTTGCGGGCGCACGCCCAGCTCGTTGGCGATGCGGGTACTGATGCTGTCCATGAACCACCTGAATCAGACAAGAAGAACAGGCCGTGCCTGCGCGAAAGGCCGGCATTATAAACACGCATGGCGCCGGCGGACGGCAGCCGGTGGATAAGCGTCACCGCTGCGTGCTCCGCCGCGCGGCGAAAAATCTGCTAACAATGGCTGACGCTCCCGCGTGCCGCGACTACGCCATAATGCCGCCCGGATGATTTTTGGAGAGTTCATGAACAGCACCGCCCCCGCCAGCGAAGGCGAAAAGATCCTCATCGTCGACGACGATCCCGGCCTGCGCCGCCTGCTCGAACGCTTCCTCACCGAACAGGGCTACCGCGCACGGGCGGTGGAAAACGTCGAACAGATGGATCGCCTGCTCGGCCGCGAACTGTTCCAGCTGGTGGTGCTCGACCTGATGCTGCCCGGCGAGGACGGCATGTCCGCCTGCCGCCGCCTGCGCGAGTCGAACAACCAGGTGCCGATCATCATGCTCACCGCCAAGGGCGACGAGAGCAGCCGCATCCAGGGCCTGGAGCAGGGCGCCGACGACTACCTGGCCAAGCCGTTCAACCCGCGCGAGCTGCTTGCGCGGATCAAGGCCGTGCTGCGCCGCCAGGCGCCGCTGGTGCCGGGCGCGCCGGGCAGCGAAGAGGAAACCGTGACCTTCGGCGACTATGAACTGTCGCTGGCGACCCGTGAGCTCAAGCGCGGCGACGAGGTGCACATGCTCACCACCGGCGAGTTCGCCGTGCTCAAGGCGCTGGTCCAGCATGCCCGCGAGCCGCTGACCCGCGACAAGCTGATGAATCTCGCCCGCGGCCGCGAATGGGACGCGCTGGAGCGCTCCATCGACGTGCAGATATCCCGGCTGCGCCGGCTGATCGAGCCGGACCCGTCGAAACCGCGCTACATCCAGACGGTCTGGGGCGTCGGCTACGTGTTCGTGCCGGACGGCAACAAGTGATCGCGCGGTGGACGCGGCCCGCCGCCGCGTTCACCGCCTGGCTTCCCCGCTCGCGCGCCGAGCGCTCCTTCCTGCGACCGGCGCCGCGCCGTTCTGGCTTCCCGTCATGAAAACCCCCGTCTGGTTCCCGCAAAGCTTTTTCGCCCGCACCCTCTGGCTGGTGCTCGTCGTCGTGCTGTTTTCCAAGGCGCTGACCCTGGTCTACCTGATGATGAACGAGGACATGCTGGTCGACCGCCAGTACAGCCATGGCGCGGCGCTGACCCTGCGCGCCTACTGGGCGGCGGACGCCGACGACCGCCCGCGGATCGCCGACTCCGCCGGGCTGAAGATCGTCCCGCAGGAAATCCTCCCGCCGGGCGAGCAGCACTGGCCCTACAGCGAGGTGTTCCAGCGCCAGATGCAGGTCGAACTGGGCGCCGACACCGAGGTGCGCGTGCGCGTGCAGAGCCCTCCGGCGCTGTGGGTGCGCGCGCCGGCGCTGGGGGCTGAATGGATCAAGGTGCCGATGTATGCCCATCCGCTGCGCGGCCAGCGCATCTGGAGCGTGCTCGGCTGGTTCCTCGGCATCGGCCTGCTGTCCACCGCCGCCGCCTGGATCTTCGTGCGCCAGCTCAACGCGCCGCTCAAGCGCCTGGTCGACGCCACCCGCCAGCTCGGCCAGGGCCGCAGCGTGCGCCTGCCGGTGAGCGACACGCCCAGCGAGATGACCGAGGTGTACCGCGCCTTCAACCAGATGGCCGAGGACGTCGAGCAGGCGGCGCGCGAGCGCGAGCTGATGCTCGCCGGCGTCTCGCACGACCTGCGCACGCCG
>DIEE01000060.1:4036-4325 GCA_002418465.1 Pseudomonas sp. UBA5782
GGGCGGCGAGCAGGTACGCCTGTGCCTGGAGCAGATCCCGCCGTTCCCGCTGCGCCGCGTGTCGATCAAGCGCCTGCTGACCAACCTCATCGAGAACGCCCTCAACCACGGCGGCAACGGCGTCGAAGTGGCGGCCTACGTGGCCGACGACTTCACCGCGCCCTACGTCGTGCTCAGCGTGCTCGACCGCGGCGAAGGCATCGACGAGGCCGAGCTGGGCGAGATATTCAATCCGTTCATCCGCGGCGACCGCGCCCGCGGCGGGCGTGGCACCGGCCTCGGCCTGGCC
>DIEE01000169.1 GCA_002418465.1 Pseudomonas sp. UBA5782
CAGCTGCGCCAGAGCGAGGCACGGGCCAAGCGACTGCAGAACGCGCTGGGCACCGAGGTGGCAGCGCAGCCGTCGCGCCGCTCGGATGTCGATTTCATCTTCCTCGCCGCCACCCCGCAGCAGGCCCAGCAGATCAAGCCGACACTGACCTTCCAGTACGCCGGCGACGTGCCGGTCTACGCCACCTCCCACCTCTATTCGGGCGGCAACGACCAGACCCAGTACCTGGACCTGAACGGCATTCGCTTCTGCGAAACGCCCTGGCTGCTCGACACCAGCAGCCCGCTACGCCAACAGGTAAGCAGTCAGTGGCCGCAAGCCGCCGGCAGCCTGGGCCGGCTGTACGCCATGGGCGCCGATGCCTATCGCCTGGCGCCGCATCTGGGCCAGCTGAAGGCGCTGCCGGAAAGCAGCGTCGAGGGCCTCTCCGGGCGCCTGCACCTGAACCCGCAGCAGCGCATCGAACGTCAGCTGCCCTGGGCAGAATTCCGCGACGGCCGCGTCCAGCGTCTGCCGGACAGCGCATATTGAGTGATGCTCCGGATCGCCAGGCCAGCGGCCGCAACGCCGAAGCCAGAGCGCTTCAGCACCTGCAACGCGAGGGCCTGCGCTTGCTGGTGCAGAACTGGTCGTGCCGCCGCGGCGAGCTCGATCTGGTCATGCTCGACGGCGATACAGTAGTATTCGTCGAGGTGCGCTACAGGCGTTACAACGCCTGGGGCGGCGCGCTGGAGAGCGTGGATGCGCGCAAGCGCGCCAGGCTGATCAGCGCCGCCGAGCACTTCCTGCAAAAGGAGTCACGCTGGAGCAGGCATCCCTGTCGTTTCGACGTGGTTGCCATCAGCGCCGACAGCAACCTCCCAACGGATCTGAACTGGATCCGCAACGCCTTCGATACCTGAAACGGCTGCCCCACTGAAGGTCACTTACCCGATGGACATGCAATCCCGAATTCGCCAGCACTTCCAGGCCAGCATTGAGACCAAGCAGCAGGCCATGGAAGTCCTGATCCCGTGCATCGAACAAGCCAGCCAGGCGATGGTTCAGGCACTGCTCAACGAGGGCAAGATCCTCACCTGCGGCAACGGCGGCTCGGCCGGCGATGCTCAGCACTTCTCCTCGGAACTGCTCAACCGCTTCGAGCGCGAACGCCCCAGCCTTCCCGCCGTAGCGCTGACCACCGATACCTCGACCATCACCTCGATCGCCAACGATTACAGCTACAACGAGATCTTCTCCAAGCAGATTCGCGCCCTCGGCCAACCCGGCGACGTGCTGCTGGCGATCTCCACCAGCGGCAACTCGGCCAACGTGATCCAGGCAATCCAGGCGGCCCATGACCGCGAGATGCAGGTCGTCGCCCTGACCGGTCGCGACGGCGGCGGCATGGCCTCTCTATTGCTGCCGGAGGACGTGGAGATTCGCGTGCCAGCGAAAGTTACCGCGCGCATCCAAGAGGTTCACCTGCTGGTGATCCACTGCCTGTGCGACCAGATCGACAGTCAACTGTTCGGGAGTGAAGAATGATCCGGCAACGCCTTTCCCTGCTCGCCATCGCCCTCTGCCTGGGCGTGAGCGGCTGCAGCTCCGTACTCACCGCCACCCGCGACAAGCCGATCGACGATGACCGCGGCACGCGCACCATCGGCAGCAAGATCGACGACTCGCTGATCGAGACCAAGGCTGCGGTGAACATCGCCAAGGCCAACCCCGACCTCGACCAGAACTCGCACATCGTCGTCGCCAGCTACAACGGCGTCGTGCTGCTCGCCGGGCAGACGCCACGCGCCGATCTGAAGGCCCTCGCCGAACAATCCGCCGCCGCCGTGCAACGGGTCAAGCGCGTGCACAACGAGTTGCAGGTATTGCAGCCCTCGTCCGCCCTGGCGCGAAGCAACGACTCCTGGCTGACCACCAAGATCAAGACGCAGATGCTCACCGACAGCGTGATCCCCGGCTCGCGGATCAAGGTGATCACCGAAAACGGCATCGTCTACCTGCTGGGCCTGGTCACTCACCAGGAAGCCAACCTGGCGACCAACAAGGTGCAGAGCGTTTCCGGCGTGCAGAAGATCGTCAAACTCTTCGAGTACATCGACTAGCGACGAGCAGGCATGAAAAAGGCGACCCGAGGGTCGCCTTTTTTATTTCACCACTTTAAGGCTGGGTCGCCCGCTCGGCCGCGGCGGCTCGTCGTCCGGACCGCCACCACCGTCCTCGGGCGCCTCTCCTGGCGCACTGGTCGGCTCCAGATCGAAGACCATGCCCTGGCCGTTCTCACGCGCGTAGATCGCCAGGACCGCCGCTGCGGGAATGAACAGGCTGTGGGCGACACCGCCGAAGCGCCCCTCGAAACTCACCGCCTCGTTGTCCATGTGCATGTGCCGCACCGCACTAGGCGAAACGTTGAGCACGATTTGCCCATCGGCCGCATAGCCGGCCGGCACTTGCACCTTGGGATACTCGGCGTTCACCAGCAGGTGCGGCGTGCATTGGTTATCGACGATCCACTCGTAGAGCGCGCGGATCAGGTAGGGACGACTGGAGTTCATGAAGGCTCCTTGCAGTTAGCGCATATCGCGCTCGACGGCAGACAGACTGGCCTTGAAGGCCTCGCGGGCGAATTGGCGCTCCATGTAATCGAGCAGCGGCTTCGCTGGCCGCGGCAGCTCGATACCCAACATGGGCAGACGCCAGAGAATGGGAAGCAGACAGCAGTCCACCAGGCTCATCTCCTCACTGAGGAAGTACGGCTTGTCACCGAACAACGGCGATACGCCGGTCAGGCTCTCGCGTAGTTCCTTGCGCGCCTGTACACGCTCCGCTTCCTTGCTGCGCGCATCGAGTATCCGGTCCACCAGCACGCACCAGTCGCGCTGGATGCGGTGAATCAGCAGGCGGGTGTTGCCCCGCGCTACCGGATAGACCGGCATCAGTGGCGGATGAGGATACCGCTCTTCGAGATATTCCATCACCACGGTCGATTCGTACAAGGCCAGATCGCGATCGACCAGAGTCGGCACACTGCCATAGGGGTTGGCTTCAGCCAAGCGTGGCGGGCAACGCCCTGGATGAACCTCGATGATCTCCGCCGCTATTCCCTTTTCCGCAAGCACCAGACGCACGCGATGGCAGTAATGGTCGGCGGGGTCGGAATAACAGGCCAACCGGTTGGTTACGCCCATGGCGCTCCTCCTCGCTTGAAATTAAAAAGGCAGAAAAACGAGCGCGCCCACTAAGGGCGCGCGCGTTGGACCGGACAAACCAATCAGCGAATCAATGCACGTCTTTCCAGTATTCGCGCTTGAGCAGATAGGCGAACACGAAGAAGAACGCAAGATACAGCAGCACGTAGGTGCCGATGCGCTGGCTTTCCAGTTTGACCGGGTTGGCCGAGTAGGCGAGGAAGGTCACCAGGTTCTTGACCGTCTCGTCGAACTGCGCCTCGCTCTGAGTGCCCGTATTGGGCATCACGGTGAGCTGATCGCAGGCCTCATGGGTGATCGGCGTGCCGGTCAGCGGATCGAACTGCTTCTTGCCATCCTCGACCAGTTGAACCTGCTTGCAACCAACCACTTGGCGACCCTGCAGTGCGGCCAGCACGTTCGGCATGCCGACGTTCGGAAACACCTTGTTGTTGACGCCCCAGGGACGTGCCGGGTCTTCGTAGAAGGCACGCAGGTAGCTGTACAGCCAGTCATTGCCACGCACGCGCGCGACCAGCGTCAGATCCGGCGGCGCAGCGCCGAACCAGACCTTGGCATCAGCCGGATGCATGCCGTTCTTCATGTGGTCGCCGATCTTGCCACCGGCGAGAACGACGTTCTGCAGCATCACCTCTTCAGGAATGCCGAGGTCCTTGGCCACGCGCTCGTAACGCTGGAACTGCGCGCTGTGGCAGCCCATGCAGTAGTTGGCGAAGGTGCGCAGACCGTCCTGCATGGCAGCCTTGTCGGACAGGTCGACATCGACCTTGTCCAGGTGAACCTCATGACCGCCAGCGGCAAAGGCGAAGACCGGCAGGATTGCAAAAATCAGTGCAGCGAGTTGCTTTTTCATCAGCCATTCACCCTTTCCGGAACCGGTTTGGTCTTCTCGAGCTTGGTGTAGAACGGCATCAGGATGAAGTACGCGAAATACAGAACGGTACAGATCCGCGATGCCAAGGTGCGCTCCGGTGTCGGAGCCAGCACGCCAAGCACGCCCAGAATGACGAAGGAGATGCAGAACACCGCCAGCCAGATCTTGCTCAACCAACCTTTGTACATCATCGACTTGACCGGGCTACGGTCGAGCCACGGCAGCACGAACAGCACGGCGATCGCCGCACCCATGGCGATGACGCCCATGAGCTTGTCCGGAACCGCGCGGAGGATCGCGTAGAACGGCGTGAAGTACCACACCGGAGCGATGTGCTCGGGCGTCTTGAAAGCGTTGGCCACTTCGAAGTTGGGTTTCTCGAGGAAATACCCGCCCATCTCCGGGAAGAAGAAGATCACCGCGCAGAACACGAACAGGAAGACCACCACGCCGACGATGTCCTTGACGGTGTAGTACGGATGGAAAGGAATGCCGTCGAGCGGAATGCCGTTCTCGTCCTTTTTCTTCTTGATGTCGACGCCTTGCGGGTTGTTCGATCCGACTTCGTGCAACGCGAGGATGTGCAGCACGACCAGACCGAGAAGGACGATCGGCAGCGCAATCACGTGCAAGGCGAAGAAGCGGTTGAGGGTGATCCCGGAGATCAGGTAGTCACCGCGAATCCACTGGGTCAGGTCGTCGCCGATCACCGGGATGGCGCCGAACAGCGAAATGATCACCTGGGCACCCCAGTACGACATCTGGCCCCAGGGCAGCAGATAGCCCATGAAGGCTTCGGCCATCAGCGCCAGGTAGATCATCATGCCGAAGATCCAGACCAGCTCGCGCGGCTTCTGGTAGGAGCCGTAGAGCAGACCGCGGAACATGTGCAGATAGACCACGATGAAGAACGCCGAGGCGCCGGTGGAGTGCATGTAGCGGATGATCCAGCCGTACTCCACGTCACGCATGATGTATTCGACGGAAGCGAACGCCTCTTCGGCCGACGGCGTGAAGCTCATGGTCAGCCAGACACCGGTGAGGATCTGGTTGACCAGCACCAGCAGCGCCAGCGAGCCGAAGAAGTAGAAGAAGTTGAAGTTCTTCGGTGCGTAGTACTTGGACAGATGGTCTTCCCACATCTTGGTCGCGGGGAAACGCGCATCGACCCATTCCATAAACTTGCTCATCAGGCTTTCTCCTGGTCCACACCGACGACGATCACTGCATCCGACTCGTAGGAATGCGGTGGTACCGGCAGGTTCAAGGGAGCAGGTTGCGACTTGAAGACGCGACCGGCCAGGTCATATTTGGAACCGTGGCACGGGCAGAAATAGCCACCGACCCAGTCCGCGCCCAAGTCGGCCGGAGCGACCTCCGGGCGGTACGACGGAGAGCATCCGAGGTGAGTGCAGAGCCCCACGAGGATGAGGATTTCCGGCTTGATCGAACGAAGCTTCGGATCCACGTAGGTCGGCTGGACCGACGCCTTGGACTCCGGGTCTGCCACGCTGGCTGCCACCTTGTCCAGGTTCTTCAGAATCTCCTCGGTGCGGCGAACAATGAACACCGGCTGTCCGCGCCATTCAGCAATCATTTGCTGACCCGGCTCGATCTTGCTGATATTCACCTTCACCGGTGCGCCTGCGGCCTTGGCCTTGGCGCTCGGGAACCACGATCCCACGAACGGGACCGCGGCACCCACCGCTCCTGCAGCACCCACCACGGAGGTGGCTGCTACGAGGAAGCGACGCCGGCCAGCATTCACGCCGTCATTGCTCATTAAGTCGTCTCCCATCAGCTTTGTGGCCTGTTGGTTCAGGCATCTACTAGGTAAATTTCGGGTCGCGCAAAAAATTTGCCAGATGGTAAAGAAAAGCCCCTTTTCTGACAAGGTAATTACCTGACCCAAATCAGCTGAACGCCTTGTGCGGCGCGGGATTCAACGATGCGTCAAGTTGTCACACCAAAAGCGAACGCCCATAAAAAAACGCCCAGACCCGCAAGGGTCTGGGCGTTTTTTTGAGGTCCAGCGAATTAACGCTTGGAGTACTGCGGACGCTTACGCGCTTTACGCAGACCGACCTTCTTACGTTCGACTTCACGGGCATCGCGAGTAACGAAGCCAGCCTTGCGCAGGGCAGGACGAAGGGTTTCGTCGTAGTCCATCAGCGCACGGGTGATGCCGTGGCGAATCGCGCCGGCCTGACCGCTGACACCACCACCGAGAACAGTGACGTAGATGTCGAATTTTTCGACGGTCTCGGTCAGTTCCAGCGGCTGGCGAACCACCATGCGGGCGGTTTCGCGACCGAAGAACTGGTCCAGGCTGCGATTGTTGATGGAGATGTTGCCAGTACCCGGACGCAGGAAGACGCGAGCGGTAGCGGTCTTACGACGGCCAGTGCCGTAATTTTGAGTCGCCGACATAATGAGCTATCCCGTTAAAACTTCAGTTCTTGAGGCTGCTGAGCGGTGTGCGGGTGAACGGCACCCTTGTACACCTTCAGCTTGCGATACATGTCGCGACCCAGCGGGTTCTTCGGCAGCATGCCTTTGACCGCGGTCTCGATCACACGCTCAGGGGCTTTGGCGATCAGCTTCTCGAAGTTGATCGACTTGATGCCACCCGGGAAACCGGAGTGCGAGTAGTACATTTTGTCGGTGGTTTTGGCACCGGTAACACGAACCTGCTCGGCATTGATCACGACGATGTAGTCGCCGGTATCAACGTGCGGAGTGTATTCGGGCTTGTGCTTGCCACGCAGGCGGCTAGCGATTTCAGTGGCCAGACGACCCAGGGTCTGGCCGGCAGCGTCGACGACGTACCAGTCGCGCTTAACGGTTTCCGGTTTCGCAGTAAAAGTCTTCATTCGTTATAGCCTCAGGGGCCGCCCTGAAAAATAGACGGCGAATCTTACTGAATAGTGCTTGCCCTGACAAGGTCAGGGTCGGCCGGAAACAGACGCTATCGGGGGCTCGGGTCAGCGCGTCCGCTACGGCAAAGGGTTCGGCGGGCTAGGCATCCCCACCTTCAATCCCAACGAGCTAGGCATCCCCGTCGAGAAAGCCGCGGAATTATGCCGATTACTGGAGAAATAGCAACCCGATTTTTCGTTTTCGGGTAACGAGCCCGTATTCAGAACAGCTCCATCGTCCGCGATTCCGGCCCCGGCATTGGCCCTCGACGGGATGCCAGGCGGTCGGCCAGACGCGTCGGCTCCGGCAATCGATAGCCGCGCCCACAGCCAAGTACCAGATCGACCGCCGACTGCATAGAAACCCGATGCCCCGGCGAAACGATCAGCGGACGCACGCCGTCCTTGCTGCGAAGCACCCATCCGATCGTCTCTGCCCGATGCATCAACGGCACCCGCGCGCCGCGCTGCGCGGGCAGCTCGTCATGCTCGCCGCAAAGGATGTTCTTCGCCACGCCGATGGTCGGCAGTCCGGTCACCACGCCCAGGTGCGAGGCAATTCCCAGGCGCCGCGGATGGGCGATGCCCTGACCGTCGCAGAAGATCAGATCCGGCACCCGGGGCAGCGATTTGAGCACTTCCAGCAACGCCGGCAGTTCGCGGAAGGACAGCAGGCCAGGCACGTACGGCATGCGGGTGGGAACCCGCGCCACGGCCTGCGCCAGCGGCAGCAGGGTGTCGGCATCGAGCAATACCGCGGCGGCGCGGGTGACGGCGCCACCCTCCTCGAAGCCGACATCGACGCCGGCGATCACCCCCAACGGCGGATAGTCATCGACGATGCGCACCTGCCTAGCCAACGAGACCTGCAGGGCACGGGCGCTGGCCGCGCTGCCATTCCAGCCCTGAAACGGCGACGCTGGCGGCGCAACGGTGGCGGACATGCGGTTTTCCTCTTCCATCCGGATTGGACGAGCGCGCCGCCAGCAGGTTCGCTACAGCGTGCGCGCGATGATTTCCTTCATGATCTCATTGGTGCCGGCGTAAATGCGCTGCACGCGGGCGTCGGCCCAGGCGCGGGCGACGGGGTATTCCCACATGAAGCCGTAGCCGCCGTGCAACTGCACACACTCGTCGAGCACCTTGCATTGCAGGTCGGTGCTCCAGTACTTGAGCATCGCCGCGGTCGGCACGTCGAGCTTGCCGTTCAGGTGCAGCTCCAGACAGCGATCGAGGAACACCCTGCCGATCTGGATTTCCGTGGCCATCTCCGCGAGCTTGAACCGGGTGTTCTGGAAGTCCGCGATGGCCTTGCCGAACGCCTTGCGCTCACGGGTGTAGTCCAGCGTCCACTGCAGCGCCGCCTCGGCCGAGGCCAGCGCGCCGATACCCACGGTCAGACGCTCCTGCGGCAGCTCCTGCATCAGGTAGGCGAAGCCCATTCCGGCCTGGCCGAGCAGGTTCTCCTTGGGCACCCGCACGTCCTGGAAGAACAGCTCGGAAGTGTCCTGTGCCTTCATGCCGACCTTCTCCAGGCGCCTGCCCTTGGAGAAGCCGGGCGTGCCGGCCTCGACCAGGAACAGGCTGGTGCCCTTGGCGCCGGCCTTGGGATCGGTCTTGGCGACGACGATCACCAGATCGGCGAGGAAGCCGTTGGTGATGAAGGTCTTCGAGCCGTTGATGACGTACTCGTCGCCGTCCGGCACCGCGGTGGTCTTGACGCCCTGCAAGTCGGACCCGGCGCCTGGCTCGGTCATGGCGATCGCCGTGACCAGCTCGCCGCTGACCATCCGAGGCAGGTACTTCTGTTTCAGCGCCTCGCTGCCGTAATGCAGGATGTACGGCGCAACGATGTCCGAATGCAGGGAGAACCCGATGCCGGTCAGACCGAGCCGGCCGACCTCCTCGATCACCACCGTGCTGTAGAGGAAATCCGCCGCCATGCCGCCGTATTCTTCCGGCAGATGCGAGCAGAGCAGTCCCGCCTCGCCCGCCTTGTTCCACAGCTTCCGGTCGATGTGCCCGTCCTTTTCCCATTGCGCGTGGAACGGGACGGCCTCCTGTTCGAGGAACTTGCGCACGCTGTCGCGGAAGAGTTCGTGGTCGGAGCTGAACGGGGTTCTGGGAATCATCGGATCACCTTCGAATGCGTCTGTTATTGGTGTTGCAGGCAGTACGAGCCCGAGACTGTAGGCCACGGCGAGCGGCCATACACTGGACACAAGCGCCAAAAAATAAGACGATCCTGCCGCAGACTGACGGTTATACCCCACTATTTTCCGATAAGAATAAAAGCATGCCCTACGCCACTTCCGTGCCCCTGCGCGTCAGCATTCTCGCCACCGAAGGCTCCTTCGGCTCGACCCTGATGCAGGCCAAAGACTTCTTCCACATGGCCAGCCTGCGCTACGGCAAGCAGCTTGGCCTGGGCCTCAAGCCCACCCTGGAAATCCACCTGGTTAGCCCGGACGGCCAGCCGGTGCACAGTTTCAGCGACGTCAGCATCCCGGTGAACGGCGGCCTGCAAGCCGCCGATGCGATCATCCTGCCGGCATTCTGGGGCGATTTCGATGCATTACGCGAACGCCATCCGCAGGTGCTGCAATGGTTGCGCGACTGTCACGCCGCCGGCGCGGCCATCTGCGGCGAAGCCACCGGGGTGTTCTGGATGGCCGAGGCCGGGCTGCTCGATGGCAAGGANNAAGGAAGCGACCACCTACTGGCGCTTCCATGAGGAGTTCGCCCGCCGTTATCCGCGCGTGCAGTTGAACCAGGACAAGCACCTCACCGACGCCGACAACCTCTACTGCGCCGGCGGCGTGACCTCCGCCTGCGACCTCTACATCTACCTGATCGAGCGCTTCTGCGGCGCGGCGGTGGCGCAGGGCGTCTCGCGCGACATCCTCTTCGAGGTGCAGCGCAGCTACACGCCGGGGAGGATCGGTTTCGGCGGACAGAAGCTGCATCAGGACGTCGCCGTGCTGCAGATCCAGCACTGGCTGGAAGAGCATTTCGCCGACAAGTTCCGTTTCGAGGACGTCGCCCGTGAACACGGCATGAGCATCCGCAACTTCATGCGGCGTTTCCAGGCGGCCACCGGCGACAAGCCGCTGCACTACCTGCAACGCCTGCGCATCGAAACGGCCAAGGGACTGCTCTCGGCGACGCGCAAGAGCATCAAGACGATCAGCTACGAGGTGGGATACGACGACGCGAGCTTCTTCGCCCGGCTGTTCCGCCAGCACACCGAACTGTCGCCGAACCGCTATCGGCAGCAGTTTCACCACAAGGACGCGTGAACGGCGAGGTTCGTCAGCTGACGAACGCGGCAACCAGGACGGTCGCCGCGCCCTGGATCAGGGGCGGTGCGGGCGCGAGAGGAACTCGTGCGACTGCATTTCCAGCAGACGGCTGAGGGTGCGCTGGAACTCGAAGGTCAGCCGGCCGCCGCTGTAGAGGTCCTTCAGCTCGACCTCGGCGGAGAGGATCAGCTTGACGTTGCGGTCGTAGAACTCGTCCACCAGGTTGATGAAGCGCCGCGCCATGTCGTCCTTCGCCGCGTCCATCTTCTCGACGTTGGAAACCAGCACCGCGTGATAGATCTTGCCCAGTTCGATGTAGTCGTTCTGGCTGCGCGGGCCGTCGCAGATATCGCGGAAATCGAACCAGGCAACGTCCTGACAGACCTTGCGCGCATGGATCGCGCGGTTCTCGATCATCAGTTCGACGTTGTCCTCGGCCTGCCCGCAGTCGTGCAGCAGGCTGACGAAGCTCTTGCCCATCAGCGCATCGACTTCGGCCGACAGCGGCCAGTGGAACAGCTCGGCCTGCTCCAGTGCGCGCAGACGGTAGTCGACGCCGCTGTCGACGTTGACGATCTCGGTGTGCTTCTTCAGCAGCTCGATGGCGGGCAGGAAGCGCGCGCGCTGCAGGCCGTCCTTGTAGAGACCGTCGGGGACGATGTTGGAGGTCGCCACCAGGCTCACGCCGTTCTTGAACAGCTCCTCGAGCAGGGTCGCCAGGATCATCGCGTCGGTGATGTCGGAGACGAAGAACTCGTCGAAGCAGATCACCCGGCTCTCGTCGGCGAAACGCTTGCCGATGATGGTCAGCGGGTTCTTCTCGCCCTTGAGAGTCTTCATTTCCTCGTGCACGCGCTTCATGAAGCGGTGGAAGTGCGTGCGGGTCTTCTCCTTGAACGGCAAGGCGTCGAAGAAGGTATCGACCAGGTAGGTCTTGCCACGGCCGACGCCACCCCAGAAGTACAAACCCTTGATCGGTCCCTGGCGTTTCTTGCCGAACAGCTTGCCGAGCAAACCGGATTTGTTCTGCTCCGCCACCAGGTCGTCGTACAGACGCTGGAGGTGGCGCACGGCCGTTTCCTGCGCCGCATCGTGGAAGAAGTCGGGACGTTTCAGGTCAGCCTGATAGCGCTCAAGAGGGGTCATGGCCGGGTCGGGGTCGTGAAGCGGGGCCGACACTTTAGCGGCGGCCTCCGGGGTTGGCAATTGGCTGAAGTCGTTCAAGGCACTGTCCTCGCGGTTGCAGGAAGGCGGACGTTTGACCGGGATGAAAGCGTCTCTGACGCTGCGGCGCTGCGTGGCGCACGTCGTTGGAGAACGCGTACGCCACTACGTTCCGTCAGGCGGTGAGACTCGCCAGCGCCTCGCGCAGGCGCGCCATGCCGGCATCACGCAGCGTGGCGTCGGCGTAGGCCGGGCTCTGCGCGAGCAGTTCGCCATCGAGCCACAGCGCGAAGCGATCGGCATCGGCGCGCAGGTCGAGCGCGTCGCTGCCCAACTCGGTAACGCGCTGGCTGCTGGCGCCGGCGGCCTTGGGATCGGCGAAGGCCCGCGAGAGCAGCAGCTCTTCGCCCTCGGCAGCGAGGAAGCGGAAGTGGAAACTGCCGTCGCGCTCGCGGAAGCTGACGAAGCGCGCGCCCTTGGCGGCCTTCTTCTTGGCGCTGACGGGGCCTTGCGCCTGGCTGCGGAACGAGCGCAGGCCGACCGCCTCGCGCAGTTGCTCGAGGAACGGCGTGGCGGTCTTGCGCGCCTTGGCGGCGCCGGCGAGAAGGATGTCCTCCAGATCGGCCGGTCGCTCGACCAGCGCGTGGTAGCGTTCGCGCGCCTCGCCCAGTTCGTCGTCGAGCAATTGGAACAGGCGCTGCTTGGCCTCGCCCCAGGCCAGGCCGGCGAGCAGTTCCTCGCGGAAGGTGATCTGCTGGGTCGGCGTGGCGAAGGCCTGGTAGAGGGTGAACAGGTGCGAGTTGTCCGGGTCCTTCGGCTCGCCAGGGGCGCGCGAGTCGGTGACGATGCGGGCGATGGCATCCTTGAGCTGCCTGGCGCTGCCGAACAGCGGGATGGTGTTGTCGTAGCTCTTCGACATCTTGCGCCCGTCCAGGCCGGGCAGCGTCGCCACGCCCTCCTCGATCACCGCCTCGGGCATCGTGAAGAGCTCCCTGCCGGCGCCGAACAGGTGGTTGAAGCGCTGACCGATGTCGCGGGCCATTTCCACGTGCTGGATCTGGTCGCGCCCGACCGGCACCTTGTGCGCGTTGAACATCAGGATGTCGGCGGCCATCAGTATCGGGTAGCTGAACAGGCCCATGGTCACACCGGCGTCCGGGTCCTCGCCGTTCTCCAGGTTCTTGTCCACCGAGGCCTTGTAGGCATGTGCGCGGTTGAGAAGGCCCTTGCCGGCTACGCAGGTGAGCAGCCAGGTCAGTTCGGGAATTTCCGGGATGTCCGACTGCCGGTAGAAGGTCGCGCGCTCCACGTCCAGCCCGCAGGCCAGCCAGGTGGCGGCGATTTCCAGACGCGAGCGCTGGATGCGCAGCGGGTCGTCGCACTTGATCAGCGCGTGGTAGTCGGCGAGGAAATAGAACGAATCCGCCTGCGGATCGCGGCTGGCGACGATCGCCGGGCGGATGGCGCCGGCGTAGTTGCCCAGATGCGGCGTGCCGGTGGTGGTGATTCCGGTGAGGATGCGTGTGGTCATGGCGTTCGCTTGTTGGCGGCGTTCGGTCAGAGGCGGGGCAGCAGCAGATCTTTCAGATCGGTCAGTTTGCCGTGAAAAAAGTGGCCGCATTCTGCCACTTTCAGCAGCTCATGGGCACGCGCCTGCGCGGCGCTCCAGTCGAACACCGCCTGCGGCTCGATCACTTCGTCCTGCTCCGGCTGGATCAGGGTGACCTGCCCGTGCGCCGGCAAAACGAAGTCCGCGCCCAGGCGCATCACCGCCGGCGCGATCATGAACAGCTTCTCGACGAGGATGCCACGCGCTTCGAGGCGCGCCGCCAGGCTGGCCGCGACGAAGCCGCCGAAGGAGAAACCGAGCAGCGTCAGCGGCAGGCGCGGATGCTGCGCCAGCAACCAGTCGGCGACGGCCTCGGCGTCGTCTACCTCGCCCTCGCGCATATCCGAGGCCCCGGCACTGGCGCCGACGCCGCGGTAGTTGAACCGCAACGTCGTGTAGCCACAATCGCGGGCGCTGCGCTGCAGGGTGGAAACCACCTTGTTCAGCATGGTGCCGCCCTGCACCGGATTGGGATGGCAGACCAGCGCCAGGCCGCTGGCCTCGGGCAGCGCGAGATGAAGGGCTTCGAGCTGGCCGCTGGGGCCGTCGAGCAGCAAGGGGGTTTCTCGGTTGAGCAAGGGGGAACTCCGTGACCTCGTGGCGGGTCGACTCGTCTTGGTTGAACCCCGGCGATTTTCTGCGGATTGCGCGAAATATCACCGGGCAAAGGGATCGCCAGATCCCACATCGCATCCGGCGTCGCGGTTACGAAAGCCGCGACGGCAAGCCTGGCGACACGCATCGCGGTATACAGCCCAGGCCCGAGCCGGTAACGTAAAGCAAAGCCGTTTATAGAGGAAGGACTCGTGGAACAGACGCTTACGGCCTGGTTGCTACCGGCCCTCACCCTGCTCGCCGGCATCGCCATCGGTTTTCTGGTCGCCCGCCTGCTGCCGCACGCCGCGCCCAATCGCACGCAGCGTCAACTCGACGATCTGCAGGAACGCTTCGATACCTACCAGAGCGAAGTGGTCACCCACTTCAACACCACCGCCGGGCTGGTGAAGAAACTCACCCAGAGCTATCAGGACGTGCAGGAGCACCTGTCCGACGGCGCCAACCGCCTGGCCCTGGACGAACTGACTCGCCAGCGTCTGCTCGCCGCGCTGCACGCCGACGAAGCCTACAGCCCGCGCGAACGCCTGACCCCGCCAGCCAGTGTAGAAGTACCGAAGGACTACGCGCCGAAAAGCGCCGACACCGCCGGCACCCTGGCCGAAGGCTACGGCCTGAAGAACCGCCACTGACGGTCGAATGCCCGGCCAACAAAAAGCCCCGCCGATGCGGGGCTTTTTCATGGCTACGCGGAACCGCCCGCGTGGGCATTCGTCGTAGGATGCGCCATGCGCACCGCGCGCACGAGGCGAGCGCCTCGGCTCAAGCCCGATCCAGCGGACTAAGCACCGCAAGGCCGCCGCGGTTAAGCACATGCGTGTAGATCTGCGTGGTTTTCACATCCGCATGCCCGAGTAACTCCTGCACCTCCTCGACACTCAATACCACCGGCAACCGCACAGGCTTCTTGGCACGTACCACCTCACCCAGCCAGGGCAACTCCACCTTGAGCACTTGCTTATAGAGAAACAGCAATGCGGCCAGTGCCTGATTCTGCGTGGATGCCGACACATCACGACGTACCGCCAGATCAGACAGAAACGCCTCCACCTCCACCGCGCCCATTTCGGCGGGGTGGCGATAGGCGTGGAATCGAATAAACGACGAACCCACTCGCAATAGACTCGCTCAGTGCGATTCGATTAATGTTTCAAACGAATCTGCTCGCGAACTTGATCGAGCAAGCGGGGCTTTCCATCCATGGTGCATAACTCCCTTATACGGTCATCCAGACCGCTACACTTCCCAGGCTAGACAGGGACAGCGAAGAGAACAAGGAATGTTATCCACCATGGCTATGAAAGCGTTATGGCACCAGTTGGTGTCTATTTATAGTTAGCGCATCAACACAGAGAGCCCGATGAGTCGAGATACTATTCCTGCCGAGGTAAAACGTTCAGTCCTTGTTGAGGCAGGTCATCGCTGTGCAATTCCAACTTGCCGAGCAACTACAACAGAAATTGCGCATATCGTTCCTTGGGCTGAAACACGAGATAACTCTTTCGAGAATCTGATTGCCCTCTGTCCAAACTGCCATACACGTTTCGACCAGAAAAAAGAAATGGATCGTCTTTCGGTAAAAATGTACAAACACAATCTTGGAATATTGAACAACCGATATGGCGAATTCGAGAGAAGACTTTTTGAAGTCCTTGCCAAATCTAATGAACGTGTATTTGTTTTAGGTGCGGCGGGTGATCTTCTAGTTGCAAACGCTGTTAAGGACGGTTTTTTCGAAGACAAACATGTTGAAGGTATGGGGCTGCAAGTCAACGGAAGCAATGGGTTTTCCAAGAACTTCCCAATGACATTTACCTACTGGGTTACGGACGCCGGAGTCGAGTTCATAAAGCGCTATGCAAATGGCACCGACATCGCGTAAAGCGCTAACAATGCGCTGAAATCGCTCATTTCATTCGCTGGGACGGCGTGCCGCCGCCCCTTAGCTTAATCGTTATGCGCCGGAGAAACACATGAGGCTTACCGCACTATTAGCCGCAATAGTTATTTCCAGTAGCGCAACCGCAAAGGATGCAATCTGCAACATGGATAAATCGCAGGAAAGAACCATTACCTCTTTGTTTGAACAGAAAGAGCATGTCTACTCACTACTTTGGTGGAATGACCCAGACTCAAACATCATCAATGCACGCAGCTTCATCATTAACGGCCATGACTCCGTGCCTATTTTTTCATCAGAATCAGAAGCAAAAACACAGGTAGCAGGTAGTGGTTATGAGAACGATCTAGTTGGTATAGATCCTGGCTTGCTGGCAGGCATACTGCAGAGCATGGAATACGCCGTTCTCAACCCAGGCAGCTCTCAACCAATACAATTCAAAACCTGTATTCTTGAGCCGTATATCCGCGTGCCGGGCGCATAACAATGCGCTCAACTGTCGCTCACTTCGTTTGCTGGACAGCCAAAAGCTGCGCTTTTGTCTGCCCCTTAGCTTAATCGTTAGGCTCTCAAGAAAATGAGTGAAGAATCCATTCCGAAAAAAATGGTCGAAGCAATAAGGGCAGAGGTCTGCGAGAAAATCCAACGTCTACTTCAGGAAAATCCAGAGCAAATTTCATTCAGTACACCATTCGGAACTCAGTCATGGCTTGGCTACGCCGCACAAATCGGAAAGTTGAGTTCGGCTAAGATATTGGTAGCCAATGGGATTAACGTGAATACTGGAGATAAACGTGATGATAGAAAACCAATTTGTAGTGCGGCGGCAAACGGCCATTTAGAATTGGTCGAATATTTAGTTAACTCAGGCTCCATACTTGACACCAGTCTTTCTGTAAGAAACCCTCTTTTTGCTGCTGTCGTCGGAAAATCCTCAAATATTACTGAGCTTCTTCTTGAGGCTGGAGTCGATAGTTCAGTTATATACAACAGCGCAACAATGACAAACATGGACGCTTTGGCATTTGCATTAATGCGCGGCGAACAAAAGCGCGCAGAAATAATTGCACAATGGAATGCTAAAAATGACAGAGTAAAGGCTAACGCCTTATTAGAGGAAGCAAAATCAATCGCTGAAAATAATGCGTTTGGTAGAAAGCCTAACAAGGCGTATATGGACTCTCCCCACAAGTAGTGGGCAAAGCTTTTGATCTACGCTGTCGGCAGCGCGGTTGCATTCGTATATCCGGCCTGTAGTGGGCGCGAGCGCCCTGACTATTCTGTAGTTCGCGCAGCGGGGCCAAACGTTCAATCGATCCCCAGGATAAGCATTGTTATCGGCCTTGCTCCGCTGCAGAACTCGCCTGTTCCAACAGTGCTGCTGCTCACCACAACCACCAGAAAACGACACTCCTGATTACCCCCGCCGTCAGGCGGGCTTCACGCTTTGCCAGTCGCCGCTGAAACGCCGTTCGTGGCACCACACTGCCCAGCAGATCCTCACCAGCTTAATTGCAGGTTTCGCAGGGGCCTGCATCTGGAAGCGCACATATGCAACATAACAAGGCGATCAGTTCACTCCGCCACTTCGTGGCTGCGCGGAAGCAACAAAGCTACGCTTTGTCGCCCCCTTACCTCGAGCGTTAGGCTTACTCTAGGATAAATTTATGAAGAAAAGTCTCGATGCCCAGGAAATCGATTCGCTGGAAATCTCGAACTTGGGAAACGTAACAAAACAAGGTAGCCCGAATAACACTTGGGACTGAGCGAACTTAACTCTCAACGTAGGGTGGACATCGCGAAGCTTGTCCACCTTTAATAGCGCGACCCGTTGAGTCGGATGAGACGGAAATACAACGATGGAAAATGCTTTGCGATTCTCCACATTGTTTGCTCGTTCACCGCGCCATAAACACCAATATTTCGGCCTAGACTGATCTGCCTCACAGATGTACCCGAAGGCGCAGTGCACTATGGACACCGATAGCATCTCGGCCCCCATTAGTCGATGAAGCAACGCTGCAGAATGAAAAGCTATAACCGGAATAGAGACCAGGATACACGCGTAAATTTCAACGTCCAGCACCTATAGAAAAGGAATTCGTCATGTTAAAACAACACCTGAAATAAAAATACAAAGCGCTACCGCCCTCGGAAAAATTCAAAAGAAACCTCATAGGCATCGCAGTTTGGATAGCGGCTTCATTAGTCGGCCTGCTCATTTTCAAATCAGGCTCAGGGCTTCTAGGGTTGTCGGTAATCTTTATCGGCTTCATCGGCATAGTCGACTCTGCAATACGGGCTCTGATAAATCTTGTAAGAGCCAAGAGGCAAAGTAGCGCCCTGCCACAGTGAGTTGAATCTATTGACTCGAACTGCCAGTGATAGACAAAGCGGCCATTGAGGCTCAGTTGTAGGCTCAAGTCGAAGCCCGACCGCCCAAAGCGCCGGCGCACGTTGGTCCTTCCTGGCCTTCGTTGCTCCGGTGGAGACCGAGCCTCGGCGCTTCACACGCATCCATCCGCTTCGCAGCACCACCAATGGGAGAAGACAACATGTTCGACCACCTTGGTTTCGGAGTCACGAACCTCGCAGAGAGCAAAGCGTTCTTTCTCAGTACGCTGCGCCCATTGGGTGTATCGGTAGCCATGGAAAGCCCCTACGGCGTTGGCCTGGGTCGCAACGGCAAGCCGTCGATGTGGCTGCACGAAACGAAGGAAATGCCGGCGCGCCTGCACATCGGCATTGCGGCCGACACGCGCGCAGAGGTGGATGCCTTCTAAGCCGCTGCCCTCGCCGCTGGGGGAAAAGACAATGGCGCACCGGGATTACGCCCCCACTACCACCCGAACTACTACGGGGCCTTCGTCATCGCCCCTGATGGCCACAACATCGAGGCTGTCTGCCACAAGGCGGTATCGTAGGGCGCATTGGCAAGCAGCCCGTATAGCCCCGAAATCCGCACGAACCCGAATTTCGACCGAGGGTGGACAATGCGAAGCTTGTCCACCCGCCTGGCGGGGCGTTTTCTAACCGAGGTAAGTGCAACATAACAGTGGGAAACGCCTCGGGATTTCCATGCTACGTGCTTTGCCCAAGTTCCCAGCTCTCACGCACCATGGCAGTTTCTTTTCGACGCTCTAGCGGCGACTTTTCTTCCAGTCGAGCACTTTATTCTCCTATCTTTCGCTGTTAGTCATATACACAGTCGTTTTCCTATCTCTTATGGTAAGAGAAAAACGAGGTCCTGCATTTCAACTGGCTCGCTCATGGCTTACGGCATGAGGGATCTTTTACTAACGATTAGATTTGGTCCACTCAACTAACTCTGGCAATAGCCACTCCTCGTTAGAGGGATCCGCTGAAACTTGAATCCATCCCTCATTAACCTTTCGGACTTCTAATATTTCGCCAGGATTTGCACGCCTTACGATATTTGCGTTTATGTCTGGCTTGCTGCGAAGCGGTATTGTGCTTTCCAAAGGAACAGATGTCTGTCCGACGGAGACCCCTGAAATTAGACCCGCTCTTTCTGAGGATATGAATAAAGAGCTGGCAATAGGCCTTCCTTCGCACAGAGGTCTCCAGTAGAAAGACTGGAAGGGAGTAACCCCGTACTGGTCTTCTCTGGCATTAGATCCTTCCTCCAACGCGACATTGCCGAGCGTGAAACTACCCTTAGTCGAATAGCGAAAGCCGGCTACAAAGCGCTTCATGCCTGTGAAACCGCCGAACGAATTCTTGGCGTTAACGTATCCACATAGGGTTCCATCTCTTGCATCCTCAGACTTGCTCTTCTCCACAAACCGAACATCTTTAAAGTTCGCAGACTGAGGGTCTCGCAGAACTGAAGCAACCATTTCCTTGCCCTTATCAAGTGCTGTCTTCTCATCCACATCACAGCCGGAAAGCAGAGTAGCCGCTACTACCGTCCCTAACACAAACCAGTACATATCTTCTCCCTCTGCTTTTCCAAGCACCGCCTCAACATTTGAAAACCACATCCTTTGAATCTCGACGTGGACGACGCGAAGCTTGCGCACCCGCACACACGACATTAGATACGTCATCCGCATGGTACAACCCACCCCCGCGGATCGGCCGTCCCTACCTCACTTCGCGTTCAGCGCAGCGTCCACCACGCCCTGGGCTTCCTGGACGAGGGCGCGCAGATGCGCGTCGTCGCGGAAGCTTTCGGCGTAGATCTTGTAGACGTCCTCAATAATTAGGGGACAGACCACAATTTTCAACTCCCACCAAATCATGATCTAGGCTTGCAAGTCTCTATGGAAGGAGGATTTTATGCCGCGTCGCGCGCGTATTTCATTATCGGGAATCCCCCTGCATCTAAATGCGTAATAGTGCGTAATAGGGGACAGACCATGCACGCAATAGTGGACAGACCACGACTTCAAATCCCACTAAGTTATGATCCAGGCTGCAAGTTTCTATGAAAGGAGTTATTTTATGCCACGTCGGGCGCGTATTTAATTATCGGGAATCCCGCTGCATCTAATTCAAAGAGGAAATAATCGTTCAGCCTGCTTCTACGTCGATGAGGATTACCTTTTCTATCTGGACATACTGGCGGAGCAGGCAAAGAAGCACGGATGCGCTGTCCATGCATGGTGCCTGATGACCAATCATGTTCATCTTCTGCTCACACCCGAAAGCCGGAAAGTAGTGGGATGATGAAGGGGCTAGGTCAACGCTATGTGCAGTACGTCAATCGTACCTACCAGCGTAGCGGTACGCTTTGAAGGTCGCTTTCGTTCCTGTTTGATGCAGGAGGACGCTTATGTACTTGCCTGTTATCGATATATAGAGATGAATCCTGTGCGTGCTGGCATGGTTGAGCACCCCACTGAGTATCGATGGTCGAGTTACCGAGCCAATGCGCAAAACGAATCCTCGAGACTGCGTTGTCCACATCCTCTCTACCAAGCATTGAATCGAGATGAGGGCCTAAGAGGCGAGGTTCACCGAGAACTGTTCCGTTACCAGCTAGATCCAGGATTAGCCGATGAAATACGTACATCGACAAATGGAAATTACGCACTTGGTAGCCGGCAGTTTTCTGCCGAAGTGGAAGCAGCCTTGGGGCGAAGAGTCATAAAAGGTAAGTCAGGACGTCCCCAACGCATGCCTGATCTCGAATGAAACCGTGGTCTGTCCCAAATTGTGCAAAGAATAAGCCCCGCAATGCGGGGCTTCGGGTGGATTCGCTATCGGAGTGAGCAGCACGGACTATCGCTAGGCAGCAATGACCTGCTCGCGCTCGGCGTTCTTTTGCATCAGCGGGATGTGTTGCTCGGCCACCACGTTCCGGACACTCGATTCGATGTACTTGATGAACTGTCGATAGTCCATGTACCACGCGGTGAAGTGCAGGATGTTCGCCACCGCGAGGGCGGAAATCATGTCGAAGGCCTGGCGACCGATGCTCAGGTGATGATCGTTGTACTTCATGAACAGGCAAACGATGAGCAGGTGATAGATGAAGGTGAAGGTGTAGTGCATGCGGTCGCGGGGCATTGTCCCCGTGTCCAGCAGCGCATTTGCCCTCGTCATGATCGGGCCCAGCATCGCCATGCCGAAGGTCAGCATCGTGCCTATATAGGGAATGGAAAGCATGACGACTGCACCGGCGAGGCTGGTAACTCTCGGCGCCTTGCATACCGAGGCGTAGTTCTTCGTCAGGTTGTAGAAGCCGAACTGGCGATCGCCGCTGCCGCCGGCATATATGACGTAGTCACCTTCGTCGGCAAAGCTGGTGGCATTGATCTCGCTTCGTTGAAGCAGCTTGCCCGCTGGCGTGCGAATGAGCTTGTACGAATGCTCGTTGGTGTAGTGATTGGTCGTCGCCTGGAGATTACCGAATGCGGTAGTGGAGACGCTGGTGTCGGAATGCAGCGTCTGTGCGACCTTGGAGTAGGCAATCTGCCCATAGACGAATTCGCAGGCACCGAAGTCTCTGGTCTTCTGCAGCAGCGGAAGCAAAATCAGATCGTATAGAGCGATGACCGTGAAGGCACCGATGAAACCGATGAAGGCATTCCAGGCGAAGAACAGCAGGTACAGATAGAAGAAATGGCCGAGAAACTGAACCGCCACCATCCCCACCATGCTTGCCAGCACCAGGCTATTGAACTGGTTTCTTCGGAACAGGTACACGGCGAAAGCGCCGAGCGCTCCAATCAGGCTGGGAAACACGGCAATGGACTCGAACATTCAGCACTCTCTTGGTTAGTTAAGGTGAGTGCTGGCTTTATACATGCTGGCATTTTGCCCAGTCAATATTACGGCGCCATAAAATAGATAGTTTCTTGCCGCGCAATACGCCCGTTCCGGGTATCCAGGCGCCAACGCGTGCATAGGGGCAGTCAGCGCCCTCGTGGGCACTCCGGCGTGCTCGCTAGCAACGGGCCCCACCGTCCCGCCCAGTCCCCGTCATGCTCCAACCCGGCAACCGTGACGGCCTGCGCGCACGCCTTTCCGGCACGCTCGACGAAGCGCTGCGCGATGGTCGGCGGGATCACCTGGTCTTCGCTGCCGCTGTAGTGGATCTGCGGGATGCCGGCGAGCTGGCGGGCGACGTCGATGGGGTTCAGTGATTCGGGCATCGGCGTCACCTTGTGGAGGCGGTTGACCTCGGCCTGGTCGAGGTTGCCGGCGACGGTGCGCAGTGAGCGGACGTCGTCGCGGCGCGCGGCGATCAGCGCGGCGATGGCGCCGCCGCCGGAATAGCCGATCAGTTCGATGCCCTGCCCCGGCGTTCGCCTGGCGTACTGCGAGACGGCCCTGTTCATCGCCTCGACCACGTCTTCGGCGAAGCGCCGGCCGGTCCAGTAGGCCACCGTGCAGCGCGGGCTGCTGGTGAACTGGCAGGGCCGCGCCAGGTAGACGACGTTCGGCCCCGGATCGGCGACGGCCAGCGTCAGGCCAAGCGCGCGGCGTGGCGTCGGGTCGTCGGAGGGCTGGCTGCGCGTGCGCCAGGCGAAGCCGTCGCCCTCGATATAGAGGTGCAACGGCAGGTCGGCTCGGGGGGTGCGNNAGCCCGTCAGGACGAAACCGTCGGTCTCGAACGTGGCGCGCTGCAGCCCGGCCCCGGCGGCCAGCGCGTCGGCGTGCCGGTTGCGCTCGGCATTGTTCTCCAGCGTGCTGCAACCGGCCAGTGCCGCCAGCAGCATCACCGATAGCAGCGAGCACGCCTTCACCCGAGGTCCGCCTTCGGGTGTGGCTGCGTCATGGAGTGGAGGGCGAGTTGTCGGCAAGGGATTTCCAGGCGAGGGAGTTGGGGACGGCCATTGGGTGCCCGGAAGTCGCTCTGGATGGTCGGGCGAAATGCCGCGTCAGGAACCTCCGGGTCGGTGCCGGCCAGCTTGACTGATTTCGCCTGCGATTCGAAGGACGGCTACGCGCAGACATAACGGGTATGGCGCGCGAAGGCCGTTCCCCGCGCGCTGTGGACGAAGCGGCGCGGATGGCCGGCAAGTCGGGTGGCGGGGCAGATCCCGATCAGAGCGGAAGGCGCGGCATCAGCCGTGCCCGTATTGAGCCGGCCCAACCGCGTCAGGCGAACAAGTTCGGCCCTACGAGGGCATATCGGTATGGGGTTCGCACGCCCGGGCGGCCTGTAGATCGACGATGGAAAGCGTTGCGCGGCGGGCCGGAACGCTTCGGCGCCCCGGCCCGCCGTCACCTCACTTCGCGTTCAGCGCNNGCGTCCACCACGCCCTGGGCTTCCTGGACGAGGGCGCGCAGATGCGCGTCGTCGCGGAAGCTTTCGGCGTAGATCTTGTAGACGTCCTCGGTGCCGGACGGCCGCGCGGCGAACCAGCCGCCGGCGGTGGCGACCTTGATCCCGCCGATGGCGGCGTTATTGCCCGGCGCGGTGTTGCGCACGCTTTCCACGGCGTCGCCAGCCAGCTGGGTCTGGGTGATCTGCTGCGGGTCGAGCTTGGACAGCGCCTGCTTCTGCGCGCTGTCGGCCTTGGCGTCGACGCGGGTGGCGAAGACTTCGCCCAGCTCGTCGCACAGCTCGCGGTACAGCACGCCGGGGTCACGACCGGTGCGCGCGGTCATCTCGGCAGCCAGCAGCGCCGGAGCCAGGCCGTCCTTGTCGGTGGTCCACACGCTGCCGTCGCGACGCAGGAAGGAGGCGCCCGCGCTCTCCTCGCCGACAAAGCCGAGCGAGCCGTCATACAGGCCATCGACGAACCACTTGAAGCCCACCGGCACCTCGTACACCGAGCGGCCCAGACGCCGGGCGACGCGGTCGATCATCGCGCTGCTGACCAGGGTCTTGCCCACGGCCGCGTCCTGTTGCCAGTTCGGGCGATTGCGGAACAGGTAGTCGACCATCACGCTGAGGTAGTGGTTGGGTGGCAGCAGGCCGACGCTGGGCGTGACGATGCCGTGGCGGTCGTGGTCGGTGTCGCAGGCGAAGGCGACGTCGTATTTGTCCTTCAGCGCGATCAGCGAATTCATCGCGTGCGGCGAAGACGGGTCCATGCGGATCTGCCCGTCCCAGTCCAGGCTCATGAAGGCGAACTGCGGATCGACCTGCTGGCTGACCACATCCAGCTCGATCCGGTAGTGCTCGGCGATGCGCGCCCAGTAGCTCACACCCGCGCCGCCCAGCGGGTCGACACCCAGGCGCAGCCCGGAACCACGGATCACGTCGAAGTCGATGACGTTGCCGATGTCGGCCACGTAGGCGCCGAGGAAATCGTACTCGCGGGTGGTGGACGCCTTGAGCGCCTGCTCCAGCGGCATGCGCTTGACGCCGTCCAGCCCGGCCTTGAGCAGCGTGTTGGCGCGGGTCTGCACCCAGCCGGTGATGGCGGTGTCGGCCGGGCCGCCGTTCGGGGGGTTGTACTTGAAACCGCCGTGTTCCGGCGGGTTGTGCGACGGGGTGATGACGATGCCGTCGGCCAGGCCGGTGGTGCGGCCGCGGTTGTACACCAGGATCGCCTGGGAAATCGCAGGCGTCGGGGTGAACTCGCCGCCCGCCGAGACCATCACCTGCACGCCGTTGGCGGCGAGCACTTCCAGCGCATTGTCCAGCGCCGGCTTGGACAGCGCGTGGGTATCGGCGCCGATGAACAGCGGGCCGTCGATGCCGATGCTGCTGCGGTACTCGCAGATGGCCTGGGTGATCGCCAGGATGTGCCACTCGTTGAAACTGCTGGCGAACGAACTGCCGCGGTGCCCGGACGTGCCGAAGGACACGCGCTGCGCAGGCATTTCCGCATCCGGGCGCAGGTCGACGTAGGCCGCCAGCAGTTTGTCGACATCGACCAGGGCCGATTTCGGAGCCGGTCCGCCGGCCAGAGGGCTGAGATTTTGGGTCATGCTTTTCCGTCGCTTTGTGAAGGTAGAAAGAACATCTGCGCCGACGCATCCGCTGCGCGTTGGACAGGCGAAGTATGCTGCCAGCCGAAGAAACTTCCTCGAAAAAAAGTGCCGCACCGGCAACCGACGAGTTTCCGACCGCGGCAATGCCCGACATGTTCAGCCCGGCACGTGCCTGTCCCGCGGCGAACGGCCCGGCAGGCGGCCTTGCGTAACCTGCGATCGCCCGCACGCGCCGCTGCGGCTGGCTACGCTGTGGAAACAGCCATCCACGGCGCACGCAAGGGAGCCCACCCGACATGCAAAACCTGAGTACCTGCCTCTGGTTCGAGGATTGCGCCGAACAGGCCGCCGCCTTCTACACCGGCATTTTTCCCAACTCGCGAATCCTGCAGACCACCCATTACCTGGAGGGCGCGCTGCTGGACGCCGGCTCGGTGCTCACCGTGCGTTTCAGCCTCGACGGCACCGAGTACGTGGCGCTCAACGGAGGGCCGAACTTCAGCTTCACCCCGGCGATTTCGCTGGTCGCCTACTGCGACACCCAGGAGCAGATCGACGACCTCTGGGAAAAGCTCTGCAACGACGGGCACGCCGGCGAGTGCGGCTGGCTCACCGACCGCTACGGCATTTCCTGGCAGGTCGTTCCGCGGCCGCTGATCGCCATGCTCACCGGCGCGGACGGCGCCGCCGCGCAACGCGCCTTCAACGCGATGATGCAGATGACGCGGCTGGATATCGCCTTGCTCGAAGAAGCCTACGAAGGACCGCGAATAGCGGGCTGACAGCCCGGTAAGGGCGCGCTAACCTGCGCCCGCCCCGTGCCTTCGAGCCTCGTATGTTCGGCATCCACGACCTCTCCCTTTTCATCGTCTCCGGCCTGCTGCTGAACCTGCTGCCGGGGCCGGATTCATTGCTGATCCTCTCGCGCAGCGCGGCGCAGGGCTGGCGCGCCGGGTCGGTGGCGTCGTTTGGGGTGGGTGCGGGGATTTTCGTGCATGTGCTGGCGGCGGCGGTGGGGTTGTCCGCGGTTCTGGCTACGTCGGCCACCGCGTTCGCGCTGGTGAAGTACGCCGGCGCGGCCTACCTGCTCTATGTCGGCATCGGCCTGCTGCTGAGCAAGGCGCCCGCCGAGCAGAGGGCGGCGGCGCTGCCTGCCCAGTCCTATCGACGGATCTTCCTGCAGGGCTTTTTGACCAATGCGCTGAACCCCAAGGTGGCGATCTTCTTCCTCGCCTTCGTCCCGCAGTTCATCGCGCCGGAGTCGCCGGACAAGGCGCTGGCGTTCGTCCTGCTCGGCTGCATCTTCAACCTCAACGGCATGCTCTGGTGCCACCTGCTGGCCTTCGTCGCGGCCTATGCCGGCCGGCGCGTGCGCCTCGGCAGCGCCCAGGTGCTCTGGCTCAACCGACTGGTCGGTGTGTTCTTCGTCGGCCTTGGCCTGCGCCTGGCGCTCAGCCAGCGTGCCTGACCGGACGGCGCCCGAACGCACCTAGATCGCCCGGCGAAACAGCCCCGCCAGCAGCAGTTGCAACTCGCTGCCGCGTCCGTAGACCTCGACCAGCAGCGCATCGGCACGCTCGATATGCGCACGCAGGCGATGCCGCGCGGCTTCGTGGCCGAGCACGCTGACCAGGGTCGACTTGCCCTGGTCCTTGCCGCAGTCCTTGCCCAGGCTCTGCTCGTCGGCCTCGCAATCGCCGAGGTCGTCGAGCAACTGGAACGCCTGGCCCAGCTCGACGGCGAAATCGCGCAGCACCGCGCGCACCGGCTCGCCGGCTTGGGCGACCTGCGCGGCCATGTCCAGCGCCGCGCCGAACAGCGCGCCAGTCTTCAGGTGGTTGGTTCCGGCGATGTCGCTGGCCTGGCGCTGGCGGGTGCCGTCGTGCAGGTCCTGGTACTGGCCACGCACCAGCCCCTGCGCGCCCACCGCATCGGACAGCGCGGTGACCAGGCTGGTCTTCAGCAACGGCGGCAGGCCCTGCACCGTCACCAGCGTGCGGAATGCCTGGCTGAGCAGCGCCACGGCAGCGAGCATCGCCACGTCTTCGCCGTAACGCACGTGCACCGTGGGCTGGCCGCGGCGCAGCTGGGCGTCGTCCATGCAGGGCATGTCGTCGAGCACCAGCGAGGCGGCGTGGACCATCTCCACCGCGCAACCGAGATCGATCAGCGATTCCGAATCGTGCCCCAGCCCCCGCGCGGCGAGCACCAGCATCAGCGGGCGGATGCGCTTGCCCGGCGACAGCACAGCAGCGTGCATGGCCACGCCGATCAGGTCTTCGCTGCCCTGCGGCAGTGGCACCAACTGGTTCAGCCGGTGCTCCACGCGCTCGCGCAGGTCCACCAGGTCCCCGGCGGAAATGTCACAGCGCGACGGCACTAATGAGGTTGCCATGAGTCAAGAGAGCTCCAGCCTGCGCGACAGCCAGGGTCGCCGTGAATGTGACGAAGCAAAGTGTTGTACAACCTTAGTACAGAAGCTGTACAACTTAAAAGACCTGCACGTTGTTGCCCGGATACCGAGGAAACCTGATGGCCGAAGGCGAACTGTCGGCACGCAAGAACGATCACCTGGACATCGTGCTCGATCCGACCCGAGCCAAGGCCCGCGCCGACAACGGCCTGGCCGCCATCGTCTTCGAACACTGCGCCCTGCCCGAGCTGCATCTGGACCGGATCGACCTGCGCAGCACGCTGTTCGACAAAGCATTGAGTGCGCCGTTGCTGATCAGTTCGATGACCGGCGGCGCGGAGCGTGCCGCGCGGATCAACCTGCACCTCGCGGAAGCCGCCCAGGAGCTTGGCATCGCCCTTGGCGTGGGCTCGCAGCGCATCGCCCTGGAGAGTGGCGACGACCAGGGCCTGACGTTGCAATTGCGGCGCCTGGCACCGGACATTCCATTGCTGGCCAACTTCGGCGCCGCGCAGCTGGTCGCCGGTTTCGGCCTGGAGCAGGCGCGCCGCGCGGTGGACATGCTCGAAGCCGACGCCCTGATCATTCACCTCAATCCGTTGCAGGAAGCCGTGCAGCGCGGCGGCGACCGCGACTGGCGCGGCGTGCTGGCGGCCATCGAACGGCTGGCGCAGCGCCTGGAGGTACCACTGGTGGTCAAGGAGGTCGGCGCCGGCATCAGCGCCGATGTGGCGCGACGGCTGGTGGAGGCCGGCGTCGGCGCCATCGACGTGGCTGGCGTCGG
>DIEE01000287.1:0-5514 GCA_002418465.1 Pseudomonas sp. UBA5782
CAGCGCCAGGTGCGCAAACTCGCCAGCGCCTTCGCCCCGCAACCCGGCGCCGCACAAGGCAGCACCGCGATCCTGGTGGTCGGGCACACCGACGCCACCGGCAGCGCGCAGACCAACCAGGCCTTGTCCGAGCGTCGCGCCCGCGCCGTGGCCGGCATCCTCGCCGAGCAGGGCATCGCCGCCAACCGCGTGTACTTCCAGGGCGCCGGGGCTTCGCGCCCGGTGGCGGACAACGCCGATCCGCTGGCCCGCGGCAAGAACCGCCGGGTGGAGATCGTCGAGGTCAACGACAAGGCGATGCTGATCAAGCGCATCAACGCCGAGCAGAACAATCCCAAGTACCTGGCCCACGGCACCGCCACCGAGGCGCCGGCGACGTCCAAAGCGGCCACCACCGCCAGCGCTTCCACCAGCAAACCGGTGGAGAAGCAGCAACCGTCCGCGAAGGCATCGGTGCAGCCGCGCACGCCGGCGCTGGTCGATTTCGGCGGCGAGCCGGCCAGTGCCTCGAGCTGGAACCTGGGCCAGGCGATCACCCCGAAGAGTGGCGGTTTCGCGCTGATATCCAGCGCCTACGCCTCGGCGATCCCGATCAACAGCTGCCAGGGTGACAGCCCGCGCCTGAGCGGCGAGGTGAAAAGCCTGGCTACCGGCGCCGCGCTGCAGGACCACGCCACCCGCGAATACCTGCCGGGCATGAACGGCCGCTCCTGGGCCACGCTGGTCAACGGCCATCTGGTCACGCTGTCGCCGGTCGCGGTGCTGCGCGAAAACGCCACCCTGGTGCAGAACCCCAAGGTCTACGTGACGCGGGACTACGCCACCAACAAGGGCAAGAGCAGCAGCACCCTGGCGGCCACGGCCAACACCTATGAAGGCGAGGACGCGATCCTCTACCGGGTGTTCGTCGACCAGCCGGCCGGTGCGCCGGTGTCCTGCCTCGACGTGGTGATCCGCAAGGCCGGCGACAAGAGCCTCGACGGCAAACTCTATTACGACAACGGCGGCGAACCTTACGCCGCTGCTTACGCGCCTGTGCGCAGCTGAACCTGGGGAACGAAATGGAACTGTTCGAGACACTGGCATCGGCTCTGGCCGCTTACCGCTATATCGTCTGGCCGCTGCTCGGCCTGATGCTGCTGACCATCGTGGTGATCCGCTGGTGGGAAGCGGTGAAGTACTTCTTCCTAAACTTCGGCAGCTCGTTTCCGCTGATTGGCGGCGTCGCCAGCGCGTCGCGCCGTGCGCAGGTCGAGGACCGCGAGGAAGGTGGCGTCACCTGGTACAAGACCGAGCGCGAGCTGTGCGCCAAGTACCACCGCTTCTACGAGCGGGTGAACAAGGACGCGGCCTTCTACGACAAGTGCGCCAACTACCTGAACAAGGTCGAGGAACGCGGTCGCAAGCCCACCGGCGTGGTGCTCTGGGCCGGCAGCATCTTCCTGGTGATCCTCGAGGCGTTCATCTTCGCGCTGGTGCTGTCGCCGTTCATCGCCAACAACATTTCCGCCAACCAGGCCGAATTCTCCGCCATCGTCATCTCCCTGCTGATCGGCACGATCCTGGTGCCGGCGACCCACCTGATGGGTGCGGAAATCCACAAGAACGGCCTGATCAGCAAGGCGCGCCTGTGGCACGGCCAGGCCAAGCGCGACAATGACGCGAAGAAGCTGCAGTCGGACAACAACGTCGACCTCGACCACACCGAACTCGACAACGCCGATCCGAAGTACCTGCACATCATCAACCGTGTGCAGCACAACGCGACCGTCACGCCGACCTGGTGGAAGAGCGGCATCGCCGTGATCCTGATCGTGATCCTCGCGGTGGGCGCCTACCTGATCCGTGCCTCTACCATCAACGAACTGGAAACTCAGCAGGTCAACGACTCGCCGTACGCGCAAAACGACGCCGCCTCGCCCTTCGCCAGTGCCGGCAACTCGCCGTTCGAAGTGCCGGCCGAAGCCGCTGCCGATGGCCAGGCCGCCGACCAGCGCGCCAGCAGCGAAGTCGCCGGCGACCGCATCTTCGCCTACAAGCTGACCTTCATCATCCTCTCGGTGATCTTCGTCGGCGTGCAGATCATCGGCGTGCTGATCGGCATGTTCCGCTCCTTCGCGGGCATCCAGTCCAAGGAAGCCGCCGGCTACATCAGCGGTTTCAGCAGCGCTGGCGAGTTCGCCGCCTATCACCAGGCCAAGCGCGAGCAGGTCGCTCGCGACGCCGAAGCCCAGCTGAGCAGCCTGCAGGAGCGCATCGAGCACCGTCACGCGCTCGGCGCCAGCACCGACCGCGGCGAGCGTCGCAGCTTCTCGCTGTACGTCAGCGAAGACGAGCAGAAAAAAGCCCGCGAGGAAGACAAGAAATCCCGTACGCGCATATCCAACGAGGAGAAGGCCGGCCAGGACGAACTGGACAAGCTGCGTCGCGAAGTGGCCCTGGAAAAGGAGCGTCTGGCCCTGGAGAAGGAGCGTCAGGCTTTGCGTGCCGGCACGTTGGCGCCGGCCGCTGTGGTGGTCGCTGAGCCGGTTGCGGCACCGGTTGCGGTTGCCGTGGCTGAAGTCGCCGTCGCACCGCAGGCGAGCGCGCCCGCTGCACCCGAGGCGATCGTCGAAGCGCCTGCGAGCGCAGCTTCAGGCGAAGTCGATGAAGCGGCGCTGGTCGCCAGCCTCGGCGACCTGACCATCTACTCCGGCGAAGAGCTTGCCAGCATCGCCGCCGAACTGGGGCTGGATGCCGGCAAGCTGGCCAGCAAGCAGAAAGTCCAGATCGCCATCAGCCGCGCCAAGGCGGGTGCCTGAGATGCGCCGGCTGACGCTGCTCGGCGCGCTCTGCCTGTTGCCGCTGCTGGCGGCCCAGGCCGAGGAGCGCAACGACATCCCCGGCTGCTATCCCTACGCGCAGCTGAGCGACCAGCAGCCCGCGCCGTCGGGGCGCGAGCTGGTAGTGATCATCGACGAGACCGTGCAGATGTCCCCGGAGCTGCAACGCAGCGCCTGGGATCACGCCATGCGCTACGTACAGCCCGGCGACAGAGTGCGCCTGTACCAGTTTTCCGCGTTCCTGCAGAACAACTACATGAAGCTGCAGTTCGCCGGAACCCTGGATTCGCCGCTGCAGGGGAAGGTACGCAACAGCATTGGCTCGAACAGCCTCAAGCAGCTGGACGCCTGCCTGAAACAGCAGGCGGTGTTCTTCCAGAAGAACTTCGGCAAGCAGTTCGTCGCCAGCTTCGGCAAGCCCGGAGCCGATATCGCGCGCAGCGAGGTGTTCGGCAGCCTGAAGAAGATCGGCGAAGACATCGCCCTGCGCCCGGCGCAGGAGAAGGTCGTGCTGCTGGTTTCCGACATGCTGGAGAACAGCGATTTCGGCAGCTTCTACAGCAGCAACCACATCCGCGACATCGATCCCGAAACCGAGCTGAAGAAGGTCGAACAGAAGAACTTGTTCAGCGACCTCGGCGGAGCCCGCGTCTACGTCCACGGAGCCGGACTGGTCTCCGGCGACAAGGGCGCCTATCGCTCCGGCAGCACCCTGCAGAAGCTGGAGCAGTTCTGGAACGCCTACCTGCAACGCTCCAACGCGAGCCTGGCAAGCTTCGGCACGCCCGAGCTGACGGTGGACCTGCGCTGAAACAGCGTGCGGTCCGCGTAGGGCGGATGTAACCCGCGTTTTCCGCGATGGCCCCGCGGGTTTCACCCGGCCTACGAAGCCTGCGCTCGATTCCGATTTGTTGAGCGGGCCGGGCTGTGATCGCGTAGGGCGGATGCAACCCGCGTTTCCGCGATGGCCCCGCGGGTTTCACCCGCCCTACGAAACCTGCGCACGATCCCAATCCGTTTCCGCGAACGCCTCAGCGAGGAAGTTGACCAGCCGGCGCACCTTCAGTGGCAACTGTTTGCGCGTCGGGTAGACGACGTACACACCCAGTTCCACGCTGCGGTACTCCGGCATCAGCTCCAGCAGGTCGCCACGGCGCAGGTCGTCGGCGAGCAGGAAGCTCGGTTGCAGCAGTACGCCGCCGTGGTTCAGGGCGATGGCGCGGCAGGTGTCGCCGTTGTTGCTGTAGACCTTCGCCCGCGTGCGCACGCTGAGCGGGCCTTGCGGGCCGGTGAACGGCCATTCGTCGCGCCCCGACCAGTTGCTGTAGGCGATCACCCGGTGCGCGCCCAGTTCGTCCGGATGGCGCGGCGTGCCGTGTTCGGCGAGGTACTGCGGCGTCGCGCACAGGCGCATGCGGGTGGTCGCCAGCTGGCGGCTCACCAGCGACGAGTTGCCTAGCGTGCCGATGCGCACGGCCAGGTCGAAGCCCTCGTCCACGAGGTCGACCACGCGGTCGTTGAGCGTGAGGTCGAGTTCCACCTGCGGGCACTGGCGCAGGAATTCCCCCCACAGCGGGGCCAGGTGCTGGATGCCGAACGACACCGGCGCGTTGACCCGCAGCACGCCGCTGGGCTCCTGGGTGTGCGAGGTCACCTCGGCCTCGGCGTCATCCAAGCTGGCCAGCACATCGCGCGCACGCTGGTAGAAGGTGCGGCCTTCCTCGGTCAGCGACAGGCGCCGCGTGGTGCGCTGCAGCAGGCGCACGCCGAGGCGTTGTTCGAGCGCATCGACGTGCCGCGAGACGGCGGCCTTGGACATGCGCAAGCCATCCGCCGCACCGACGAAGCTGCCGGCATCGACCACGGCGACGAAGACTTCCATTTCCAGGCTGCGATTCATGATTGTCTCGTCTAGTGGGATGGTAATTCCATGAATCGCTAGTTTATCCAAAAAGTTGAGCTAATAAACTGTGCCTCAGATTCCATCGGAATGTGAGGTCTCGTAATGAACGTCATCGTCTTGGGCAGCGGCACGCTGGCCCTGCAACTGATCGAACGCCTCGGCCGGGCCGGACACTGGATGCTGGCCGAGCGTCAGGCCGCGCAGGCAAGCGATGCGGTGCTGATTCTCGCCGCAGCAAATGGCCTGGCCGCCTTGCCGGCGGCGGATGCACTCGTTGGCCGGGTGCTGATCGACTTCAGCGGCGCGGCGCAGCATCTGGATACGCTGGCGGTTCAGGTGCATGGCGCCGATTCCGCCGCCGGCCTGGACAGTGGCGTTCTGGCGCTCGCCGGCGGCAACGAGCGCGCCCGGCAGAGCGCGCGCAGCCTGCTGGAAAGCCTGGGCATCGAAGTTTCGATACGCCGCGCGCCCGCCCCCCCTGAATTGCCGCCCGCCAAAGCGACTATCGCCTTCGCTGGCATCGAGGAGCAGACCATGAACACCACGCTTCCCGCACTCTTCGTTTCCCATGGCGCGCCGACCTTCGCCATCGACCCCGGCTTGGCCGGCCCGAAACTGGCCGATCTGGGCCGCGGGCTGTCACGGCCCAAGGCGGTGCTGATGGTTTCGCCGCACTGGATGACCCGTGGCGGCGTGGCGGTGACCGCCAGTGCCCGGCCGGAAACCATCCATGATTTCGGTGGTTTTCCGCCGGCGCTGTACGAGCTGCAGTATCCGGCGCCGGATACT
>DIEE01000287.1:5584-8529 GCA_002418465.1 Pseudomonas sp. UBA5782
GACCACGGCGCCTGGGTGCCGCTGATGTACCTGCTGCCGGAAGCGCGGGTGCCGGTGATCCAGGTGTCCCTGCCGTATCCGTGCGACGCCGCCGGAGCGCTGCGCCTGGGGCAGGCGCTCGCGCCGTTGCGCGAGGAGGGCGTGCTGATCGTCGGCTCGGGCAGCCTGACCCACAACCTCTACGAATTCCGCCGCCATCACGGTGGCGACGAGGCCTATGTGCGCGCGTTCGCCGGCTGGGTGCGCGAGGCGCTGCAGCAGGGCGACCCGCAAACGCTGCTCGAGTATCGCCGCCTGGCCCCGGACGCCGAGCGCGCGCATCCCACCGAGGAGCATTTCCTGCCGCTGCTGGTGGCCCTCGGTGCGCGTCTGGACGGCGATGCCGTGAGCGTGATCGACGGCGGCATCGCCCATGGCGTGCTGTCGATGGACGCCTACGTGTTCAGCCAGGCCGCCTGAGTCGACCGACGAATTTTCACCGCGCGAACGTCGCGGAAACAGGAGTACTGCAATGCTGGATAGATCGAACAACGACGGGCTGCACCAGGACGCGCTATCCGGGCTCGGTTACCGGCGCCTGCCGGCCGAAGGCCCGCCGCGCGCCCGGCTGCTGCTGTTGCACGGCGTGGGTGGCAACGAGAGCAATCTGGTCGGGCTCGGCACGCACGTCGATCCGAGCGTGGAGGTGATCCTGCCGCGCGGGCCGTTGCAGTTCGGCGCCTCGCAGTTCGGCTGGTTCCAGGTCAGCTTCGGCGCCGAAGGTCCGGCGATCGATGCGGCGCAGGCCGAACGCAGCCGCCAGCAGCTGATCGCCTTCATCGGCGCGCTGCGTGGTCAGGATCGGGACGACGCGCTCCCTACGGTGATCGCCGGCTTCAGCCAGGGCGGCATCCTCAGCGCCAGCGTCGGCCTCAGCGCGCCGCAGGCGGTGAAAGGCTTCGGCATCCTCAGCGGGCGCATCCTGCCCGAACTGGCGGCGCAGATCGCCGCGCCCGAAGCGCTCGCCAGTCTGACGGCCTTCATCGCCCACGGCCGCGACGACAACAAGCTGCCGCTGTACTGGGGCGAGCGCGCCGACCGCTGGCTCGAGGAGCTGGGCGTGCCGCACCTCACCCGCATCTACCCGATGGGCCACGAACTGGTGGCCGAAGAAGTCGCCGATTTCATTCAGTGGCTCGCCGAGCCGCTGGCTCTCAACTGAGTCACGGAGTCCGTCATGATCGATACACGTACCGCCCCTTATGCCGTCCTGCTGCTGCGCGTCGCGCTCGGCGTGATGTTCCTCGCCCACGGCCTGACCAAGCTGCTGGTATTCACCCCGGCAGGCACCGCCGGCTTCTTCGAGTCGATCGGTTTCGCCGGCTGGCTGGCCTACCCGGTGATCGCCTTCGAAGTGCTCGGCGGCGCCCTCCTGGTGCTCGGCGTGTTCGCCCGCTGGGTCGCCGCGGCAGCGGTGGCGCAGCTGTTCGTCGCCTCCACCGTGCATTTCGCCAACGGCTGGAGCTTCACCAACCCGAACGGCGGCTGGGAATATCCGATCTTCCTGGTGATCGCCGCCGCGACCATCGCCCTGGCTGGCGACGGCGCGATGGCGTTGAAGGCTTCGCGGATCAGATGACTTCGGCAGTTGCCGATGCTGCAGGGCGTATCGCGCCCCTGCGGCGTTGTCGTTTCCGCCCGGGATCGCAGCGGGAACGAATGACCTCGCCGCACGCTCCATTCGACAGTCATCGAACGCGCCGCCTGGGTTCGCTACCCTGTGAGTCCATTGCCAGCCATTCCACACGAGGAAAACGCCATGCAAAACACCACCCCCCTGCGCTTCGTCACGCTGCTCGGCAGCCTGCGCAGCGGCTCGTTCAACGGGATCATCGCGCGCGCCCTGCCGGCCCTGCGCCAGGCNNGCGCGCGCCCTGCCGGCCCTGGCGCCTGAAGGCGTGAGCATCGACGCGCTGGGATCGATCGGCGATATCCCGCACTACGACGCCGACCTGCAGGCCGAAGGCTTTCCGCCGGCGGTGCTGGCGATGGGCAAGGCGATCGCCGAGGCGGACGCGGTGATCGTGGTCATGCCCGAATACAACTACTCGCTGCCCGGCGCGCTGAAGAACGCCATCGACTGGCTGTCGCGCCTGCCGGAAACGCCGTTCTCCGGCAAACCGGTGGCGATCCAGAGCGCGTCGCCCGGCATGCTCGGCGGCGCGCGGGCGCAATATCACCTGCGCCAGGTGTTCGTCTTCCTCAACGCCCAGGTGCTCAACAAGCCCGAAGTGATGGTCGGCCAGGTGGCCGGCAAGGTCGACGAGAAGACCGGCGAACTCACCGACCAGGGCACCCGCGATTTCATCGCCGGGCAGCTGAAGGCGCTCGCCGAAATGGTCCGCAAGGGCTGAATAGAGCGCTCGGCGGGCGGCCGGCTTGGTGAATGGCGGGGTGGGCGGTAGTCTGTGGCACCGTCCCGCCACGCCAGAGGAACCGCAATGCCGAATGCTCCCCGTCCCCCCGTTCTTCCCCAGGGTGTCGATCTCGATGCGCGCTATGCCGCGGTCAGGCGCGTGGCGCTGGTGGCGGCGCAGCGCGGCATGGCGTTCTACCGCGACCGCGACGCGCTGACGGTGATGCACAAGGGCGGCGACCTGCAGGACATGGTGAGCATCGCCGACCGGCAGATCGAGGAGTACATCCGCGCCGAACTCGCGCGCGAGTTTCCCGAGGACGGTCTGCTTGGCGAGGAGGGTGGTGGCGCCGATCTGCAGGCGCGCTGCCTGTGGGTCATCGACCCCATCGACGGCACCGCCTGCTTCGTCAACGGCCTGCACGCCTGGTGCGTGTCCATCGGCCTGATGGTGGACGGCGAACCGACCCTTGGCGCTATTGCCGATCCCAACCACGACGAGCTGTTCCACGCCTGCCTCGGCCGCGGCGCCTTCGTCAACGACAGTCCG
>DIEE01000287.1:8688-8868 GCA_002418465.1 Pseudomonas sp. UBA5782
CACCCCCTCCCGGGGGGCGGCGCCCGGCGTCTACGATCAGCTCGCAACGCTGATCGGGCCTTCGCTGGATGGGGATTGAGCGGACCGCTTCACCCGACTCGCGTCACTCTGTAGCCAGCCGCTCCAGCTCGCGGCGCACCATCGCCGCGTAGGGCGCCGGGCTAAGCGCGTAGAGCTGGG
>DIEE01000243.1 GCA_002418465.1 Pseudomonas sp. UBA5782
CTTCATCAGGTCGAGCAGGTTGGTGCCGCCGGCGATGAAGCGGGCGCCATTCACCCGCGCCGCCTCGGCGGCGGCTTCGGCGGGGGACTGGGCGCCGCTGTAGCTGAACGGTCTCATGCGTTGACCTCCGCGACTTCGCTGATCGCCTCGATGATGTTGGAGTAGGCGCCGCAGCGGCAGATGTTGCCGCTCATGCGCTCCTGGAACTCGCTGGCGATCAGTTGCGGCTGATCGCTCAGGCTGGCGCTGACATGGCTGGGAATGCCCTGGCGGATTTCGTCGAGCATGGCCACCGAGGAGCAGATCTGCCCCGGCGTGCAGTAGCCGCACTGGTAGCCGTCGTGCTTGATGAACGCGGCCTGCATCGGATGCAGGTTTTCCGGCGTGCCGAGGCCTTCGATGGTGGTGACCTTGGCGCCCGGGTGCATCACCGCCAGGGTCAGGCAGGAATTCACCCGCCGGCCATCGACGATCACCGTGCAGGCGCCGCACTGGCCGTGGTCGCAGCCTTTCTTGGTGCCGGTCAGGTGCAGGTGTTCACGCAGGGCGTCGAGCAGGGTGGTGCGGGTGTCGAGCTGCAGCTCGTGCTGCGTGCCGTTGACCTGGATCGAGGTCGTGGCGCTGACGGGGCGAGCGATGTTGGCGGCGGAAGCTTTCGCCGAGATGAAGGGTGGAATGGCTACGGCGGTCGCGGTCACGGCGCCGACGATCAGGAATTTGCGTCTGGTTATGCTCATCAGGTCAGGTTCGGTCATTTCTTGTCCGCCACTTTGCTGGTCATCGGTGCCACAGGGCGCAGGCGAACGAGGTTTGTCACATGCGTCCGGGCGCGAGCATTGCGGGTGCCTGCGCAGGCCTGCGGTCATCAGGCCTGGAAAGGCTCATCAGGGTTACGACCGCTCGGTTGTCCGATACGTTTGAGCGCGATCGCTAAATACAGTCATGTGCATCGCTCATGAATAAGCGTGCGTACAGCCGCCGCGGAATCGCGGCGGGCGCCCGTTACAGGCGGGCTGCGGGGCGCACGCCGGAAAATCCGCCGGACCGCCCCGCCGGGAAGTGGCGGCGGCGGACATTTCCGCTGACAAAGTGCCCGCGCCGCGCGGCTACTTGGCGAACAGCTGGCCGATGTCCTTGAACGCCTTGAACTCCAGCGCGTTGCCGCACGGGTCGAAGAGGAACATGGTCGCCTGCTCGCCCACCTGGCCCTGAAAACGGATGTAGGGCTCGATGACGAAGGCGGTGCCGAAGGATTTCAGACGTTCGGCCAGGGCTTCCCATTCCGGCCACTGCAGGACGATGCCGAAGTGCGGCACCGGCACGTCGTGGCCGTCGACCGGGTTGCTCTGCACGCTCTCCTGCGCCGCGGTCTTCGGCTGTTCGTGGATGACCAACTGGTGGCCGTAGAAGTTGAAGTCGACCCACTGGCTGCTGGAACGGCCTTCTTCGAGGCCGAATACCTCGCCGTAGAAGGTGCGCGCGGCGGCCAGGTCGTAGACGGGAATCGCCAGGTGGAAGGGGGAAAGGCTCATCGGGGTGCTCCTGCATCATCGTGGCTGGGTTACACGCAAGGGGCGCGCTGCGCGTCGCGCGGCTGCTCAATAGAGGCCGGCGAACGGCAATACGCTCAATCTATTTTCATGCGCCGTGGAAAAAGCCCGGCGGCCCGCCTGGCTCCGCTGGAAATTTAGTTCTAAACCCCATGTGCCGCCCATCAAGCCGGTTGCGTCGCAGCCGATACGCTGTTTCCAACAACTCAGAATTTCTTGCGCCGAGGACACGTCATGTTCAACAAGGCAGTCAAAAGTGAACTGGCGGCCAGGACGGCCGAAGTTGCGGGCTTCAAGGGACTGATCGCCGCGCTGGAACGCTCCATGGCAGTGGTCGAATTCGACCTCGACGGCAAGGTTCTGCGGGCCAACGAGAACTTCCTCGCCGCGATGGGTTATCGCGCCGACCAGTTGCCGGGCAAGTCGCACCGCGACTTCTGCTCGCCGGCGCTGGTGCGCAGCGCCGAGTACGCGGATTTCTGGGCCCAGCTGCGCGCCGGCAAGTTCATCTCAGGGACCTTCCAGCGGGTCAACGGACGTGGCCAGAACGTCTGGCTGGAGGCTAGCTACAACCCGGTGCTGGACGCCAGCGGCCGCGTGCTGTCAGTGGTCAAGTACGCCCTGGACGTCACCGACAAAATCGGCCGCGAGGCGGAAACCCGTGCCAAGCTGGCCGCGCTGGACCGCGCCATGGCGGTCATCGAGTTCGACCTGAGCGGCAACATCCTGGTCGCCAACGACAACTTCCTCAACGTCATGGGCTACGGCCTGGCCGAGCTGAAGGGCAAGAGCCACCGGATGTTCTGCGAGGCGAGCCTGATCAACAGCAGCGAATACAACGACTTCTGGCGCCGCCTGAATGCCGGCGAGTTCTTCAGCGGACAGTTCAAGCGGATCGGCAAGCACGGCCGCGTGGTCTGGCTGGAGGCCACCTACAACCCGGTATACGACGCCGACGGCAAGCTGTGCAAGGTGGTCAAGTTCGCCAGCGACATCAGCGAGCGGGTGGAGAAGTTCGAGGAAGACTCGCGCGGCGCCTCGCGGGCCTACCACATCTCCGCCGAGACCGAGCGTGTCGCCGAGCAGGGCGAGAAGGTCATCCACGAAACGGCGCGGGAGATGCGCCTGATCGCCGAAAGCATCGGCGCCTCGGCGGGCCTGGTCGGGCAACTGGGCGACCGTTCCGAGCAGATCACCGCAATCGTCAACACCATTCGCGGCATCGCCGACCAGACCAACCTGCTGGCGCTGAACGCGGCCATCGAGGCGGCGCGCGCCGGGGACCAGGGCCGCGGCTTCGCGGTGGTGGCCGACGAAGTGCG
>DIEE01000245.1:0-928 GCA_002418465.1 Pseudomonas sp. UBA5782
GCGGATGACGTTCTCCAGCTGGCTGCCGATCTGCAGTTCGCGACCGCCGCTGCGCTCGCCCTGGCGGCCCATCACCAGCAGCCGCGTGTCGCCCTGCAGCTCGTTCAGGCTGTGCAGCAGATCGCCGTGGCGCTGCTGGGTCTCGGCACCCGGCACGCCGGCCGAGTGCGCGCGCTGGCGGGCTTCCTGCAACAGCACGCGGCCGTCTTCCAGGGCCAGGCGGTTGCGTTGCGCGTCGAGCGAGGAGAGTTCGTTGAGCAGCTCTTCGCGGCTGCCCAGGCCGATGTTGCCGCTGAGGTCGGCGTGCGGGTAGCGCTGCTCGTCGAGCACATGCAGGAAGCTCAGCGGCGCGCCCAGGCGCAGCGCCGCCCAGGCGGCGTAGTCGACTACGGACGGTGCGGAAACGGAAGCATCGATGCACGCCAGTACCTGGCTCATGGTGGTTCTCCTTTGCTGACCCCGTCAGTGCCCGCTGGGCAGATCGAGGTCTTGGGCCTTGTCATGTATGCCGAAACGGTCGACCAGCGTGGCCGTGGCCTGGTTCATCCCGAGCACCTCGACCTGCGCGCCTTCGCGGCGAAACTTCAGCACCACCTTGTCCAGCGCGGCCACCGCGGTGACGTCCCAGAAGTGCGCGTGGGTGAGGTCGATGCTCACCTGCAGTGGTGCCTCACGGAAGTCGAAGGCGGCGCCGAAGCGCGTCGACGAGGCGAAGAATACCTGCCCGACCACCCGGTAGGCGCGTCGCTCGCTGTCACCTGAGGTTTCGACGTGCAGGTGATGGCCGATCTTGTTGGCGAAGAACAGCGCCGCCAGCAGCACCCCGACCAGCACCCCGTAAGCCAGATTGTGCGTCACCACGACCACCGCGACAGTGGTTAGCATCACCAGGTTGGTCGATAGCGGGTAGCGGCGGAAATGGCGCAGC
>DIEE01000245.1:934-2556 GCA_002418465.1 Pseudomonas sp. UBA5782
GATCATCGCGCAGCCGGCCATCCCGCCGAGCAGGCTGGAGGCGATGTTGGCGAGGCCCTGGCCCTTGCACTCGCGGTTCTTGTCGCTGGAGGTATCGGTCAGCTCGTCGACGATGGTCGCGGTCATCAGCGATTCCAGCAGGCCGACCACCGCCATCGCGGCGGCGTAGGGGAAGATGATCGCCAGCGTCTCGAGGTTCAGCGGCACCTGCGGCCAGAGGAACACCGGCAGGGTGTCGGGCAGCTCGCCCATGTCGCCGACGGTACGGATGTCCAGGCCCAGGGCGATGGACAGCGCGGTCATCGAGAGGATGCACACCAGCGGCGAAGGGATCAGCCGGCCCAGTGTCGGCACGCGGGGGAACAGGTAGATGATCGCCAGGCCTCCCGCGGTCATCGCGTAGACGTGCCAGGTCACGTGGGTCAGCTCGGGAAGTTGGGCCATGAAGATCAGGATAGCCAACGCATTGACGAAGCCGGTGACCACCGAGCGCGAAACGAAGCGCATCAGCGCGCCGAGGCGCAGGAAACCGGCGCCGATCTGCAGCACGCCGCAGAGCAGGCTGGCCGCCAGCAGGTATTCCAGGCCGTGGTTCTTCACCAGCGTGACCATCAGCAGCGCCATCGCCCCGGTGGCGGCGGAAATCATCCCCGGGCGGCCACCGACGAAGGCGATTACCACGGCGATGCAGAACGAGGCGTAGAGGCCGACCTTGGGGTCGACCCCGGCGATGATCGAGAAGGCGATGGCCTCGGGGATCAGCGCGAGGGCGACCACCAGGCCGGCGAGCAGGTCGCCACGAAGGTTGAACAACCAGGTTTGCTTGAACTGTTGCAGCATGGGAGACGCTTCCGGATGGGGCGCCGCCTGTCACTTCGGACGGGAGCGCGGGCGAGCGATGCAGAAATAGGCGCGTAGGCGTGGCGCATGCCGGCAGCTGGCGGCATGGGTCGACGATCGGGGCGGATGGCTATGGCGGAGTCGGCAGCCAGGACATGCGGGACGCTCGGGGAAGATCGCGGGGGCGCGCAGTCTACCCAATCCGGCGCTCGGGCACGACCGCAGGCGGGAAACGCCGACTCGATCATTTTCCCCCGGCCGTCGCCGCGTGCGACCAATGTCGTGCCGTGACAGGCGCATGGGCTGTGCTAGACATGAAAGGGAACAGGACGTCTTAAAAACCAACCTTGCGAAGGAATGTTGCCGATGCGTCAAAATTTGCCTGTCAGTAACACCGAGATCACCTTCCCCAGCGAAGAGCGGTTGATCTCCACCACTAACCTGCAAAGCAACATCACCTACTGCAACGACGCCTTCGTCCACGTCAGCGGCTACAGCTACGACGAACTGATTGGCCAGCCGCACAACCTGGTCCGCCACCCAGACATGCCGCCCGCCGTCTTCGGCCTGATGTGGGCTTCGCTGCAGAAGGGCAAGCCGTGGATGGGCCTGGTCAAGAACCGCTCGAAGAACGGCAGCTTCTACTGGGTCAACGCCTACGTCACACCGATCTACGAGGACGGCAAGATGGTCGGCTACGAGTCGGTGCGCTCGCTGCCGACCCGCGAACAGGTGCGCCGCGCCGACGCGCTCTACGCACGCCTGCGCGCCGGCAAGCCGGC
>DIEE01000257.1:0-3623 GCA_002418465.1 Pseudomonas sp. UBA5782
CCGCCGCTGCGCGAGCGCGGCCAGGACATCCTCCTGCTCGCCGGGCACTTCATGGCCCAGGCCTGCGCGCAGATCCAGCGCGCGCCATGCCGCCTTGCGCCCGGCACCTACCCGGCGCTGCTCGCCAACCGCTGGCCGGGCAACGTGCGCCAGTTGCAGAACGTGATCTTCCGCGCCGCGGCGATCAGCGAAAGCAACCTCGTGGACATCGACGACCTCGACATTGCCGGAACCGAGGTGGCGCGCCAGGGCGAAGGCGAAGTTGGCAGCCTGGAACAGGCGGTCGGCGACTTCGAGCGCGCCCTGCTGGAAAAGCTCTACGCCAGCTACCCCTCCAGCCGCCAGTTGGCGCAACGCCTGCAGACCTCGCACACCGCCATCGCCCAGCGCCTGCGCAAGTACGGCATTCCGGGCAAAACCTGACGACCACGCGCAAGCTGTAGCATTTTCGTAACGGCGTATCGATTTCGCTACGAATAGCCGTGCAATCCACGTGACAGCGGCTCTGGCGCAAGTATTCCTCACCGAAGCCATCGGCCGTAGCGATTTCGCTACAGCATGCAGCGCACGCCAATCTTGATAAAACATCAAGCCATTGATTGATAAAGAATTATTAATCATGGCATCGCCTTTGCTATCTCCTGCGCAACCGCGCCCCGTGATTGGGCGCCTCGATTCTCCCGCCGAAACCGCGGGAAGCCGCCAAAACAGGAGTTCACATGAGCGAGTTGCGTTTCACCGTCGATCACGAATGGCTGAGTCTGGACGCCGATGGCCTGGTCACCGTCGGCATCACCGCCTTCGCCCAGGACGCGCTGGGCGACGTGGTCTTCGTGCAACTGCCGGAGCTGCAGGCCTACGAGGCCGGCGCCGAAGTCGCGGTGCTCGAATCGGTGAAGGCGGCGAGCAACATCGTCATGCCGCTGGCCGGCGAGGTGGTGGAAATCAACCCGGCGCTGGAAGCCAGCCCGGAACTGGTCAACGAGCAGCCGCTGGACGGCGGCTGGTTCTTCCGCTTCCGCCCGTCAGATGTGGATGCGGTGGCCGGCCTGCTCGACCAAGCTGCCTACGACCGCCTGCTGAAAGCCAACGCCGAGGCCTGATCAATGACCGAACTGAGCACGCAGAACGAATTCATCGCCCGCCACATCGGCCCGCGCGACGCCGACACCGCCGCCATGCTGCAGAGCCTGGGCTACGACTCGCTGGAAGCGCTGTCCGCCAGCGTGATCCCGGAAAGCATCAAGGGCACCAGCGTGCTCGACCTGCCGGCCGGCCAGGGCGAAGCCGCGGCCCTGGCCGAAATCAAGGCGATCGCCGCGAAGAACCAGCTGTTCACCCATTACATCGGCCAGGGCTACTACGACACCCACACGCCAGCGCCGATCTTGCGCAACCTGCTGGAAAACCCGGCCTGGTACACCGCCTACACGCCTTACCAGCCGGAGATTTCCCAGGGCCGCCTGGAAGCGCTGCTGAATTTCCAGACGCTGATCATCGACCTCACCGGCCTGCCGATAGCCAATGCCTCGCTGCTCGATGAAGCCACCGCCGCCGCCGAGGCGATGACCTTCTGCAAACGCCTGGCGAAGAACAAGGCGAGCAATGCCTTCTTCGCCTCCAGGCACTGCCTGCCGCAAACCCTCGACGTGCTGCGCACCCGCGCCGAGCCGCTGGGCATCGAGGTGGTGGTCGGCGACGAGCGCGAGATCTACGACGCCAGCGCCTACTTCGGCGCGCTGCTGCAGTATCCCGGCGCCGACGGCGACATCTTCGACTACCGCGAGCTGGTCGAGCGCTTCCATGCCGCCAACGCGCTGGTGGCGGTCGCCGCCGACCTGCTGGCACTGACCCTGCTCACTCCGCCCGGCGAATTCGGCGCCGACGTCGCCCTGGGCACCGCCCAGCGCTTCGGTGTGCCACTCGGCTTCGGCGGCCCGCACGCCGCCTACTTCGCCACCCGCGACGCGTTCAAGCGCGACATGCCGGGGCGTCTGGTCGGCGTCTCCGTGGACCGCTTCGGCAAGCCGGCGCTGCGCCTGGCGATGCAGACCCGCGAGCAGCACATCCGCCGCGAGAAGGCCACCAGCAACATCTGCACCGCGCAGGTGCTGCTGGCCAACATCGCCAGCATGTACGCCGTCTACCACGGCCCGCAGGGGCTGACGCAGATCGCCCAACGCGTACACGCGCTGACCGCGATCCTCGCCGCCGGCCTGGTCGAACTGGGCTACGCCGTCGAGCAGGAAAGCTTCTTCGACACCCTGACCCTGGCCAGCGGCGACAAGACCGCCGCGCTGCACGCCAAGGCCCGCGAGGCGCAGATCAATCTGCGCGAGATCGACGCCGGGCGCCTCGGTCTGTCGCTCAACGAAACCACCACCCAGGCCGACGTCGAAGCGCTCTGGGCGATCTTCGCCGACGCCGCGCTGCCTGACTTCGCCGCCCTCGCCACCAGCGAAAGCCGCCTTCCGGCCGCGCTGCTGCGCCAGTCGGGCTTCCTGCAGCACGCCGTGTTCAACCGCTACCACTCGGAAACCGAACTGATGCGCTACCTGCGCAAGCTCGCCGACAAGGACCTGGCGATGGACCGCACGATGATCCCGCTCGGCTCCTGCACCATGAAGCTCAACGCCGCCAGCGAGATGATCCCGATCACCTGGGCCGAATTCGGCAGCCTGCATCCGTTCGCCCCGGTCGAGCAGAGCCAGGGCTACACCCAGCTGACCGACGACTTGGAGCGCATGCTCTGCGCCGCCACCGGCTACGATGCCATTTCCCTGCAGCCGAACGCCGGCTCCCAGGGCGAATACGCCGGCCTGCTGGCGATCCGCGCCTACCACCACAGCCGCGGCGACGTGCAGCGCGACATCTGCCTGATCCCCGCCTCGGCCCACGGCACCAACCCGGCCACCGCCAGCATGGTCGGCATGCGCGTGGTGGTGGTCGCCTGCGACACCCGCGGCAACGTCGATGTCGACGACCTGCGCAAGAAAGCCGAGGAACACCGCGCGCGCCTCGCCGCGCTGATGATCACCTACCCGTCGACCCACGGCGTATTCGAGGAAGCGATCCGCGAGATCTGCGCCGTGGTCCACGACAACGGCGGCCAGGTGTACATCGACGGCGCCAACATGAACGCCATGGTCGGTCTCTGCGCGCCGGGCAAGTTCGGCGGCGACGTGTCCCACCTGAACCTGCACAAGACCTTCTGCATCCCCCATGGCGGCGGCGGTCCGGGCGTCGGCCCGATCGGCGTCAAGGCGCACCTTGCGCCGTTCATGCCCGGCCACGGCCAGATGCAGCGCAAGGAAGGCGCGGTCAGCGCCGCGCCGTTCGGCAGCGCCAGCATCCTGCCGATCACCTGGATGTACATCCGCATGATGGGCGGCGAAGGCCTGACCCGCGCCTCGCAGATGGCGATCCTCAACGCCAACTACATCGCCCGTCGTCTGGAAGAGCACTACCCGGTGCTCTACAGCGGCAGCAATGGCCTGGTCGCCCACGAGTGCATCCTCGACCTGCGTCCGCTCAAGGAAACCAGCGGCATCAGCGTCGACGACGTCGCCAAGCGCCTGATCGACTTCGGCTTCCACGCCCCGACCATGTCCTTCCCGGTCGCC
>DIEE01000257.1:3648-4511 GCA_002418465.1 Pseudomonas sp. UBA5782
ATCCGCGAGGAAATCCGCGCGGTGGAGAGCGGCGCGCTGCACAGCGACGACAACCCGCTGAAGAACGCCCCGCACACCGCGGCGGAGATGGTCGGCGAGTGGAGCCACCCGTACAGCCGCGAGCAGGCGGTGTACCCGCTGGCCTCCTTGGTGGAGGCCAAGTACTGGCCGCCTGTCGGTCGCGTCGACAACGTCTTCGGCGACCGCAACCTGGTCTGCGCCTGCCCGTCGATCGAGGCGTACCAGGAGGCCTGATCGCCCTCTGCCGCCTGCCTTCCCTCTTCCACCGTGAGAGGGAAGGGAATCGACGCTCTCCCGCCAACCCCTCCCTCTTCCCCCGGGAGAGGGCCAGGTGAGGGAAAAGGACAACGCAGTTTTTCGCGTCCACCCATGCCCGCCAACCGGCCATAACCGAAGAGTGATTCATGTCCCTCAGCGTTTTCGACCTGTTCAAGATCGGCATCGGCCCGTCCACNNGGGCCGAGGCGCGCCGCCGTGCGCTTCGTCGAAGGGCTGCGGCGTGACGGGCTGCTGGACGCCACCAGCGGCGTCAGGGTCGAGCTGTACGGCTCGCTGGGCGCCACCGGCAAGGGTCACGGCAGCGACAAGGCGGTATTGCTGGGACTCGAAGGCGAGCGGCCGGACACCGTGGACACCGCCACCGTCGACACCCGTCTGGCGTCGATTCGCGCCTCCGGCGAGCTGAGGCTGCTGGGCGAAAAGCCGATCCGCTTCGTCGAGAAGGAACACCTGGCGATGATCCGCAAGCCGCTGCCGTTCCATCCGAATGGGCTGGTGTTCCGCGCCTTCGACGCTGCCGGCGTGCAATTGCGTTCGCGCGAGTACTACTCGGTGGGCGGCGG
>DIEE01000297.1:0-1695 GCA_002418465.1 Pseudomonas sp. UBA5782
CAGCGCCAGCACCGCGCCCACCGCTAGGCCGAGCAGCGTGCGCGGCAGGCGCAGCTCGAAGACCACGAAGCGCGCCTCGTCGGCGCCCTGGCCGAGCAGGGTCTGCACGCTCTGCAGCGGGTCGACGTTGCCGGCACCGAACAGCAGGCTGGCCAGGCACAGCGCGAGCAAGGCGCCGCCGCAAAAGAGCAGCGCGGCGGGCACCGAAAGCAGGACGTGGGAAGCGCGCGCGGACATCAGTCGTGCAGCGCCTTCTCCACGTCATCCAGCACGATCTGCGCGGCCAGTGGGCCGGAGCCGCTGCTCCAGACCTGGCCATCGACGCTCAGCAGCTTGCCGTGGCTCACCGCGTTCAACCGCTCGAATGCCGGCTGCTTGCGCGCCTGCTGCAGCGCCTTGGCGCCGTCCGGGTTGAGGGTGGCGAGGAACAGCCAGTCGCCGTCGACCTGCGAGAGGTTCTCCAGGCTCAGGGTGTCGCTGTGCGGCTTCTCGGTCAGCGAACGCGACAGCGCGGTGCTCTCGAAGCCCAGCTGGCCGAGCAACTGGCCGACGAACAGCTGGTTGGACATCAGGATCGGGCCCTGCGGATTCCAGCGCACCACCGAGGCGACGACGCCCGGCTTGACCTCCTTCTTCAGCGCAGCGATGCGTGCATCGACCTGTTTCAGGTAGGCATCGGCCTCGGCGCGCTTGTCGAGGGCCTCGGCGTAGAAGCGGGTGACGTCCTGCCAGGCGTCGAAGGAATTGCCCTTGGGCACCAGGGTCGGCGCCATCAGGCTGAGCTTGGCGTAGAGGTCGCGGGTCAGGTCCGGCGCGGCGAGGATCAGGTCGGGCTGCAGTTGCAGCACCGCTTCCAGATTGACCTCGCGGGTGCTGCCGACCATGGCGATGGGGCCGGCCTTGTCCTTGAGGTAGTCGGCGACGCCGGTGCCGCCGCGCGTGGCCAGCGTGCCGATGGGTTTCACCCCCAGCGCCAGCGCGGTGTCCAGCGCCGTCTCGGTGAGCACCACCACGCGCTGCGGCGTGCCGTCCAGGCTGACCGCGCCGTAGGCGGTGTCCAGGGTACGAGCCGCGGCGCCGGCCTGAGTGGCGCAAACGAGCATCACGGCGCCCAGCAGCATGGCGATACGACGAAGGGAAAGAGGAACGAAGTGGACTACTGCGTGCGGCATGACCATTTCCTTGCTGACGAAAAGTACGAATTGCGCGGGAGCCGGAAAGCGCAATGCGCTCCTTGGCGAACAAGTTCGCCCCTACGAACTCCCGGCTGAACACCGCCTCTACGAACCCGGCTCAACTGCCCTTTTAGGGCTGAACGTGTTCGGCAGGCAGGCCGGTGGGCTGCCAGTTCTGCGGGGAAAAATGATATACCCGGACGGCAGACAATAAGCGTTCTCAAACAGCAGAGATTTGTATCAGATCAATGACAACCGACCGCGTGGCGGCTCAGAGCAGCCAGGCCAGCAGACTGCCCGGCGTGGCCAGCGCCGCCAGAGCGGTGGCGAAACGCGGCCAGTACGGCAGCAGGAAAACCAGCGCCAGCCCGGCCAGCGAGATCAGTCCGAACCAGCCCACCGGGCCCATCGCCCAACCCCAGGCCGCCGCGCTGACCAGCATACTGGCGCCCAACGCCAGCCAGCCGCCGATGCGCAACGCGCGGCGTCGGCACGGCGACGGCACCTGCCGCCAGACGTG
>DIEE01000297.1:1729-2107 GCA_002418465.1 Pseudomonas sp. UBA5782
CCACCTCCGCGGCGGATTTGGCCGCCGCACTACGCCGCGCCGTGGGCAGCGGTGCCGGACGGCCGATGCGCCAGGCGCAATAGGCCAGCGCCAGGCCGAGGACGACGCCGACCAGATCGACGCCGATGCGCATGCCGTCGCCACGCGCCAGGTCGTGCAGCGGCGCCGCGCTGAACGCATCGAGCAACGGCAGTGCGGCGCACAGCAGCGCCGCCAGCCACAGCTGTTCGCGCCAGGCCTGCAGGTACGGTCGTACCAGGCCGTGCAGCAGGCTCGCCAGCCAGAGGCCGAAGAACGCGCTGAGCTCCCAGCCAGCGCGCCCGGCGAGTTCCACCGGCAGCAACCGGTTGGCCCACAGCAGGCCGACGCAGGCCAGCG
>DIEE01000297.1:2131-2839 GCA_002418465.1 Pseudomonas sp. UBA5782
AGACCAGGCGATACAACGCACGCCCCAATGGCGCCTCGGTGGCGTACTTGCGCCGGCGCTTGACGGTGAACAGCACCACGCCGCTGGCGATCATCGCGCAGCTGGCCAGCCCGCAGAGGAAGTACAGCCAGCGCATCGGGTAACCGCCGAACTGGGCGAAATGCAGCCCGCTCATGACCCGCTGGGTGAGCACGCTGGGCCGCGACGCGGGCGGTGCCTGGAGCAGTTTGCCGCTGACGCCGTCGAAGACCATGCGCTCGCCCTTGGTCAGCTCCATGCGGCTGCCGAGCAGCGGGCTGACCGACACCTGGGCGCCGGCACGTCCCGGGTTGCTGATGCTCAGCGAGCCGAGCATGCCCTTGCCGTAATGCGCCTCGGCCTGCTCGATGAAGCGGCCGACCGGCTGCAACGCTGCTGCGGCGGGTTTCGCCCGTTCGCCGTCGCCACGCGAAGGTCGCCCGCCATCGACCGCCGGCGGACGCTCGCCCTGACGCTGTTGGCCCTGCGGCGCCTGCGCAGCCAGTTGCGGGCGGATTTCGCGGAACAGCGCCTGGGTATCGCCGCCGTAGAGCGCGTCCACCGCCGCCGGCATGTACAGCAGGTACATGATCACCAGCCCGGTGTAGGTGATCATCAGGTGGAACGGCAGCACCAGCACGGCGCTGGCGTTGTGCGCGTCGAGCCAGGAACGCTGGCCCTTGGCCGGGC
>DIEE01000297.1:2894-3114 GCA_002418465.1 Pseudomonas sp. UBA5782
GCCGAGGGTTTCCCGCGCGCTCAGCACCTCGCCGGTCTGCGCATCGAGGTCCTGGCCGGCGCCGCGCCGGCCTTCGCCGCTGGACACGCGCAGGCCGGGCGAACGCTCGCTGGGCAGGCCGATGTTCCAGGCGCTGGCGTCGGCGGCGGTGCGCTGCAGGTAGTCGAGGCCGACCTGCGCCGCCTCGCTCTGGCTGACGTCGCTGCGCACCACTTCCGGC
>DIEE01000297.1:3123-3254 GCA_002418465.1 Pseudomonas sp. UBA5782
TTCATGGCAGGCGCTCCAGCAGCTGCGGGGCGAAACCGATCAGTGCCAGCGGCAGTGCCGTCAGCAGTCCGGCCCAGGCGCGCCGCGGGCTGCGCGCGGCGAAGGCCCAGAGAATCGCCAGGGTGTAGATG
>DIEE01000297.1:3387-4647 GCA_002418465.1 Pseudomonas sp. UBA5782
GTGAAGGCGTAGCCGCCGAGCAGGGCGGCGGCGCTGCGCGAGAGAATCTCCAGCCCACGTCCGGCTTCACTGGCCATGCCGGGCGACCTCGGCCGGCGTCTTGCCCAGCGCCAGTTGCAGCGCGAGATCGAGCGAGACCGGCAGCAGCGGACCGTGGTCCATGCCGGGGAACGCGCGGTAGCCGACCTGCATGCCCGGCAATTGCGCGAGGCGCGTGGCCAGTTGCGGGATGGCGTCCTGCGGCACCGCGGCCTGGGCCTCGCGGCGCGCCTGCACCACCTTGTCGTCCACGCCCGGCGGCGGCGTGCCGCCACCCGCAGGGGCCTCGCCGTGCATCAGCAGCAGACGTTTCGGTCTACTTTCGCGGCTGTTGAACGCCTTCTCCTCGCCAAGAATGAAACCCTTCTGCCACCACAGCGACGGGTCGGCGGAGGCGTAGGTCTGGAAGCTCTGCGGCCGGGTGAACAGCGTGTGCAGCACCAGCAGGCCGCCGTAGGAATGGCCCCAGAGCGTCTGATGCGAGCGGTCGATGGGCGCGCGCTCGGCCACCGCCGGCTTGATGCGCTGCTCGAGCAGGTCGAGGAACTGGTCCGCGCCGCCGCCCTGGCGATCGCGGGAGAGGTCGTCGATGACCTTCTCCACGCCCGGCATGGGCGGCGTGTAATCGTAGGCGCGGGCGACCACGTCGAAACGCAGGTCGGTGGCATAACCGATCGCCACCAGCACCGGCGGCCCCTGCTCGTCCAGTTCGGCGAGGCGCTGCTCGTTCAGCGCGCCCATGGCGGCGTTGCCGTCGAGCAGGTAGATCACCGGGTAGCCGATCCTCGGTGCCGGGCGCCTGGGCACGCCGATCCAGATGCGGTAGTGCCGCGCGCCATCGGCCGAGGGCATTTCCAGGGTCTCGAAACGATAGAAGGCCGAGCCGCGGTCGGCGATCGTCGGGCCGAGCTTCTCGGTCAGGTCCGGCTTGGCCTGCACCGGGGCGGCGATGCCCAGGCACAGCAGAAGGGAAATCCACAGACCGCGTTTCATCAAGCCACCACTCCCAGTTGCCGCCAGACCGGCAGGCATTGCAGTTCGAAGCGCTGCATGCGCTCCGCCAAGGATTCGCCGGAGTCGAACGCGACCTCGCGTCCGCTGCGCCGCAAAAGGGCCGCGACGGTTTCCGCCAGCAGCCGGCCGTGCAGCGCCGGGTGCTCCAGCAGCACCCGCGCCGCGGCCATTTCCAGCATGTCCGCCGCCAACCCGGCGCCCAGGCTC
>DIEE01000115.1 GCA_002418465.1 Pseudomonas sp. UBA5782
ACGCCTGGGCGTCGGCCTGCACCTCGGCCAGGGCGACGGTTCGCTGGCCGCGGCGCGTGCCCTGCTTGGCCGCAAGGCGATCATTGGCGCAACCTGCCATGCGCGCCTCGACCTCGCCGAGCAGGCCATCCGCGAAGGCGCCAGCTACGTCGCCTTCGGCCGTTTCTTCGATTCCAATACCAAGCCGGGCGCACCGGCTGCCAGCCTCGAACTGCTGGCTCAGGCCCGCCAGCTCGCCGGCCTGCCGATCGTCGCGATCGGCGGCGTGACACTCGACAACGCCCCGTCGCTGATCGCCCATGGCGCCAGCCTGGTAGCGGTGATCCACGCGCTGTTCAGCGCCGAGAACGCCGCGGAAGTCGAGCGTCGCGCCCACGCCTTCAGTGCCCTGTTCGCAACCCCCTGACCATCCAGGCGGATGAGCCACGCTGATCCGCCCGCCGAAATTCGAGAGGCCCCGCATGTCCCGCTCCGAAACCCTGTTCGCCAACGCCCAGAAACACATCCCCGGCGGCGTCAATTCGCCGGTGCGCGCCTTCCGCAGCGTCGGCGGCACACCGCTGTTCTTCAAGCACGCGACCGGCGCCTACGTGATCGACGAAGACGACAACCGCTACGTCGACTACGTTGGCTCCTGGGGCCCGATGATCCTCGGCCACAGCCATCCGGACGTGCTCGACGCGGTGCGCAAGCAGCTCGAGCACGGCCTCTCCTACGGCGCGCCGACCGCCATGGAAACCGAGATGGCCGATCTGGTCTGCGGCCTGGTGCCGTCGATGGAGATGGTCCGCATGGTCAGCTCCGGGACCGAGGCGACCATGAGCGCGATCCGCCTGGCGCGCGGCTTCACCGGCCGCGACAGCATCATCAAGTTCGAAGGCTGCTACCACGGCCACTCCGACAGCCTGCTGGTGAAAGCCGGCTCCGGCCTGCTGACCCAGGGCGTACCGAGCTCGGCGGGCGTACCGGCGGCCTTCGCCAAACACACGCTGACCCTGCCGTTCAACGACATCGAGGCAGTGAAGACGATGCTCGCCGAGGTCGGCCAGGAGGTCGCCTGCATCATCGTCGAGCCGGTCGCCGGCAACATGAACTGCGTGCCGCCGGCCCCCGGCTTCCTCGAAGGCCTGCGCGAGCAGTGCGACCAGCACGGCGTAGTGCTGATCTTCGACGAAGTGATGACCGGTTTCCGCGTCGCCCTCGGCGGTGCCCAGGCGCACTACGGCATCGTTCCGGACCTGACCACCTTCGGCAAGATTATCGGCGGCGGCATGCCGGTCGGCTGCTTCGGCGGCAAGCGCGCGATCATGGAACGCATCGCCCCGCTCGGCCCGGTGTACCAGGCCGGCACGCTGTCCGGTAACCCGCTGGCGATGGCCGCCGGCCTGACCACCCTGCGCCTGATCCAGCGCGAAGGCTTCCACGCCGAGCTGAGCGACTACACCAGCCGCATGCTGCAGGGCCTGCAGGACCGCGCCGATGCGGCCGGCATTCCCTTCGTCACCACCCAGGCCGGCGGCATGTTCGGCCTGTACTTCAGCGGCGCCGACGACATCGTCACCTTCGACGACGTGATGGGCAGCGACGTCGAGCGCTTCAAGCGCTTTTTCCACCTGATGCTCGACGGCGGCGTGTACCTGGCGCCCAGCGCCTTCGAGGCCGGCTTCACCTCGATCGCCCACGGCGATGCGGAACTGAAGATCACCCTCGACGCCGCCGAACGCGCGTTCGCCGAATTGAAGAAAAGCTGAAACAAAAGCCGGTAAAGGCTTTGTAAGCGAGCTACGGGTTATTCCATAATGAACGTGCCGACACGCTTGTCGGCCGGGCATTGGCCCGTATCTGCTTCTGAGGCGTTTCGACTCGCATGAACCGCACCGGCCGCAGCCGAATCCTGGGCTGCCTGCTGCTTCTGCTTCCCGCGCTGGCCACGGCGGGGGGCAACTCCCTGCTGATTCCGGCCAACGGGCGCTGCTCGCTGAACACCGCGCCGGAAGACATGCCCGAAGCCCTGTCGGCCTGCCAGCAGGCGGCGCAGAGCGGCGACAGCGAAGCGCAGTTCGAACTCGGCGAGTATTTCTACGACGGCCAGCGCGCCCCGCGCGATCTCAAGCAGGCACTCAACTGGTTCGAACAGGCATCGCTCAAGGGCCACGCCCAGGCGCAGCTGCGCCTGGGCGGCATGTTCTTCCGTGGCGAAGGCGTGCCCGCGAACAACATGCAGGCGTTCATCGTGCTGAAGATGGCGGCGGTGAACGGTTCGGAGGAAGCGCTGGATACCGCCGACCTGGTCGCCGCGCAGATGCGTCGCGACGAGCTGGACATCGCCACCCAGGTGCTCGGGCAGATCTTCCGCAACTACCTCACCGACCTGCAGACGGTGGACGGCGGCAACTCGCCGTTCGCGCCGCTACCCTAGTCGCACCGCCGCGGGACGCGCCTGGCGCATCCACCTTGTTCAAGCAATCGCTTACTTGTCCGGCATCGGCATGGGGAACGGCATCACGTTGCCGCCGCCCTTGGCCTCGCTGATCTTCGGCGTGCCGAGGCGCTCCACTTCGTCGATGCGGACGATCGCGTGCATCGGCACGAAGCTGCGCACCACGCCCTCGAACTGGGCCTTGAGCTTTTCCTCGCTGGGGTCGACGACCACCTGAGTGCGTTCGCCGAAGACGAATTCCTCGATTTCCAGGAAACCCCACAGATCGCTCTGGAAGATCTGCTTGGCGTACATCTCGTACACCTGGCCCTGGTTGAGGAAAATCACCTTGTAGATCGGGGTATCGCGCTTGCTCATGCTGACGGGGCGGCTCGGGGAGGAGAAACGGGGCGCGCATGGTAGCACAGCCAGGCCGGCCAACCGGCGCGGCGAAATCGAGTGCCGCCACGCCTTCCCCGGCGCTGTAGCCTGATCTCGACGACGCCCTTATAATCGCCGGTCATTTTTTAACCACCCCGACGTTGCCATGACCAAGAAGCTCTATATCGAAACCCACGGTTGCCAGATGAACGAGTACGACAGCTCGCGAATGGTCGACCTGCTGGGCGAGCATCAGGCCCTGGAAGTCACGGCGAACCCCGCCGAAGCCGACGTGATCCTGCTCAACACCTGCTCGATCCGCGAGAAGGCTCAGGACAAGGTGTTCTCCCAGCTCGGCCGCTGGCGCGAACTGAAACTGGAAAACCCCGACCTGGTGATCGGCGTCGGCGGCTGCGTGGCCAGCCAGGAAGGCGCGGCGATCCGCGATCGCGCGCCCTATGTCGACGTGGTGTTCGGCCCGCAAACGCTGCACCGCCTGCCGGAAATGATCAATGCCGCGCGCAGCACGCGTACGCCGCAGGTGGACATCTCCTTCCCCGAGATCGAGAAGTTCGACCGCCTGCCCGAGCCACGCATCGACGGCCCCAGCGCCTTCGTCTCGATCATGGAAGGCTGCAGCAAGTACTGCACCTTCTGCGTGGTGCCCTACACCCGTGGCGAGGAAGTCAGCCGGCCGTTCGACGACGTGCTCGCCGAAGTCATCCACCTGGCCGAGAACGGCGTGCGCGAAGTCACCCTGCTGGGGCAGAACGTCAACGGCTATCGTGGCGAGACCCACGACGGGCGGATCGCCGATTTCGCCGAGCTTATCCGCGTGGTCGCCGAGGTCGAGGGCATCGAGCGCATTCGCTACACCACCTCGCACCCGCTGGAGTTCTCCGACGCGCTGATCGCCGCCCACGCCGAGGTGCCGGAGCTGGTGAAGTTCGTCCACCTGCCGGTGCAGGCCGGTTCCGACCGCATCCTCGCGGCGATGAAGCGCAACCACACCGCCCTGGAATACAAGTCGCGCATCCGCAAGCTGCGCGCCGCGGTGCCGGACATCTGCATCAGCTCGGACTTCATCATCGGTTTCCCCGGCGAGACCGAGAAAGACTTCGAGCAGACCATGAAGCTGGTGCAGGACGTCGGCTTCGACTTCTCCTTCTCCTTCATCTACAGCTCGCGCCCCGGCACGCCGGCCGCGGACCTGGCCGACGACACCCCGGACGAGGTGAAGAAGCAGCGCCTGTCGATCCTGCAGACGCGGATCAGCCAGCAGGGCTTCGAGATCAGCCGGCGGATGGTCGGCAGCACCCAGCGCATCCTCGTCAGCGATTTCTCTAAGAAGGACCCGGGCATGCTCCAGGGGCGCACCGAGAACAACCGCATCGTCAATTTCCGCAGCGGCAACCCGCGGCTGATCGGCCAGTTCGTCGACGTGCACATCGACGACGCGCTGCCGCATTCGCTGCGCGGCAGCCTGATCGAAAGCACCGTCCACTGACGCCGTACGGCGCGCGCCAACGTGGCGGCCCTGCACGGCCGCCGCGTCATTCGCCCGATGCACGGCCGGGCGGCCGCTTTCACCCTCGCGCGCATGGGGTTATCCTTCCTTTCAACTTCCTGCCTCCGGCGGCCATAAAAAGACATTGAACGCTCCCACCGAACCCCATCGTTTCACCCTCGAACCCTTTGAAGCGCGCCGCTTCGCCAACCTCTGCGGACAGTTCGACGAGCACCTGCGGCTGATCGAACAGCGTCTCGCCCTGGAAATCCGCAACCGCGGCAACCAGTTCGAGATCGTCGGCGACGCCGAGCGCGCACGCGCCGCGGAAAACCTGCTGCGCCGCCTCTATCGCGAAACCCAGAGCAGCGAGCTGTCGCCGGACATGGTCCACCTGTTTCTGCAGGAATCCGGCATGGACGAGCTGGTCAACCCGACCGCGACGAACGCTTCCAGCGTCGCGCTGCGCACCAAGAAGGGCATGATCAAGCCGCGCGGTGCCAACCAGCAGCGCTACGTGCGCTCGATCCTCGACAACGACATCAACTTCGGCATCGGCCCGGCCGGCACCGGCAAGACCTACCTCGCCGTGGCCTGCGCGGTGGATGCCCTGGAGCGCGAGCAGGTGCGGCGCATCCTGCTGGTGCGCCCGGCGGTGGAGGCCGGCGAGAAGCTCGGTTTCCTGCCCGGCGACCTGGCGCAGAAGATCGACCCCTACCTGCGCCCGCTGTACGACGCACTCTACGAGATGCTCGGTTTCGAAACCGTAGCCAAGCTGATCGAGAAGCAGGTGATCGAGATCGCCCCGCTGGCCTACATGCGCGGCCGCACCCTTAACAACAGCTTCATCATTCTCGACGAGAGTCAGAACACCACCCTCGAGCAGATGAAGATGTTCCTCACCCGCATCGGTTTCGGCTCCACCGCCGTGATCACCGGCGACATCACCCAGGTCGACCTGCCACGCGGCACCAAGTCCGGCCTGACTCACGTGATCGATGTGCTGCGTGACGTGCCGGGCATCAGCTTCACCCACTTCATCTCCAAGGACGTCGTCCGCCACCCGCTGGTGCAACGCATCGTCGAGGCCTACGACCGCTTCGAGCAGCGCCAGCAGGCGCCGCAGCAGCGTGCCGACAACGATCCGGGTGCGCGCGCCGACGATGCTTGAACTCGACCTGCAGAATGCCAGCCAGGGCGCGGTTCCCGATGAAGCGGCGCTGCGCCGCTGGTGCGAACTGGCGCTGCGCCAGCGCAGCGCGGATTCCGAGCTGACCATCCGCCTGGTCGACGAAGCCGAGGGCCGCGAGCTGAACGCCACCTGGCGGCACAAGGATTACGCGACCAACGTGCTGTCTTTTCCCGCCGACATCCCTGACGGTCCGGGCGGCGAACCGCTGCTGGATATACCGCTGCTCGGCGACCTGGTGATCTGCGTGCCGGTGGTCGAGCGCGAGGCCGCGGAACAGGGCAAGGCCCTCGAGGCCCACTGGGCGCACCTGGTGATCCACGGCTGCCTGCACCTGCTGGGCTACGACCATCTGGAAGACGACGAGGCCGAGGAAATGGAATCGTTGGAACGAGAATTGCTCGCCGAGCTGGGTCATCCCGACCCTTATGCCGGCGATGAAAACTGAGCAAGGAAAAATGAGCGAAGACCGATCGAGCAATGGACACAGATCCTGGCTGGAGAAAATCACCCAGGCCTTTGTCCATGAACCGAAGAATCGCCAGGAGCTGCTGGAGCTCCTGCGCGAGGCACACCAGAACAACCTGCTCGACAGCGAAGCGCTGTCCATCGTCGAAGGCGCGATCCAGGTCGCCGACCTGCAGGTTCGCGACATCATGGTGCCGCGCTCGCAGGTGATCAGCATCCGCGCCACCCAGTCCGCCGAAGAATTCCTCCCGGCGATCATCGAGGCCGCGCACTCGCGTTACCCGGTGGTCGGCGAAACCCTCGACGACGTGGTCGGCATCCTCCTGGCCAAGGACCTGCTGCCGCTGATCCTCAAGCCGGACCTTGCGAACTTCAACGTCAGGGACATGCTGCGCCCGGCCACCTTCGTTCCCGAGTCCAAGCGCCTAAACGTGCTGCTCAAGGAGTTTCGCGCCAACCACAACCACATGGCGGTGGTGATCGACGAATACGGCGGCGTCGCCGGCCTGGTGACCATCGAGGACGTGCTCGAGCAGATCGTCGGCGACATCGAGGACGAGCACGACGTCGAGGAAGACAGCTACATCAAGCCGCTGCCCAGCGGCGACTTCCTGATCAAGGCGCTGACGCCGATCGAGAACTTCAACGAGTGCTTCCACAGCGCTTTCTCCGACGACGAGTTCGACACGGTCGGCGGCCTGGTGATGAACGCCTTCGGCCACCTGCCCAAGCGCAACGAGATCACCGAGATCGGCGCCTTCCGCTTCCGCATCCTCAATGCCGACAGCCGACGCATCCATCTGCTGCGCCTGACGCCGCTGGAACGCTGAGCCTCCCTCGACAGGATGGGTCGAGGCGCAACGCGCCGACACCCATCCTTCCGGCAGCTATGCCGGCGCTGCGGGGCGATCCGCCCGCGCTTTCTCGCCCTTCCCGCTTCCAGTACCCTTGCCCGCCTGATTTTCCGTTCAAGGAAACACGATGCGCTGGATCACCCGCCCCGGCTGGCCGGGCAACCTGATGGCCCTGGCCGCGGGCGCCATCACCCCGCTGGCGTTCTCGCCGTTCGATTTCTGGGCGCTGGAGCTGCTCAGCATCGGCCTGTTCTACCTCGGCCTGCGCGACCTGACGGCGAACGCCGCGTTCCGCCGCGGCTGGTGCTTCGGCCTGGGCCTGTACCTGGCCGGCACCGGCTGGATCTACGTCAGCATCCACGATTACGGCGCCGCCTCGCTGCCGCTCGCCGGCTTCCTCACCGTGGGCTTTTCGGCCTGCGTCGCGCTGTTCTTCGCGATTCCCGCCTGGCTATGGGCACGCTGGCTACGCCGCAGCGAGGCGCCGCTGGCCGACGCCCTGGCCTTCGCCGCGCTGTGGTTGCTGCAGGAAGCCTTCCGCGGTTGGTTCCTCACCGGCTTCCCCTGGCTCTACGCGGGCTACACGCAACTGAACGGCCCGCTGGCCGGGCTGGCACCGCTGGGCGGAGTCTGGCTGCCCTCGTTCGTCCTCGCCCTCAGCGCCGCGCTGCTGATCAACCTGCCACGCCTGCGCGAGCGCAAGGCCTTCCTCATCGGCGGCCTGGTGCTGCTGCTGGCGCCCTGGCTGGCCGGCGCGTTGCTCAAGGGCCACGCCTGGACCCGCGCGCTGGGCGCGCCGCTGACGGTGGCGGCGGTGCAGGGCAACATCGCCCAGGACATGAAGTGGGACCGCGAGCACCTCAACGCCCAGCTCAAGCTGTACCGTGACCTCAGCGTGGAGGCGCGCCCGGTGGATTTGGTGATCTGGCCGGAAACCGCGGTGCCGGTGCTCAAGGAATACGCCGAGCCCTACCTGCAGAGCATGGGCCGCTTCGCCGACGAGCGCCGCAGCGCGCTGATCACCGGAGTGCCGGTGCGCCAGGCCAACGAGCGCGGCGAGCTGCGCTACTACAACGGCATCACCGTGGTCGGCCAGGGCGAGGGTACCTACCTGAAGCAGAAGCTGGTGCCGTTCGGCGAATACGTGCCGCTGCAGGATTTGCTGCGCGGGCTGATCGCCTTCTTCGACCTGCCGATGTCCGACTTCGCCCGCGGCCCGGCCGACCAGGAACTGCTGCAGGCCAAGGGTTACAGGATCGCCCCGTACATCTGCTACGAGGTGGTCTACCCGGAGTTCGCCGCCGGTCTCGCCGCGCGCAGCGACCTGCTGCTGACGGTGAGCAACGACACCTGGTTCGGCCGCTCCATCGGCCCGCTGCAACACCTGCAGATGGCTCAGATGCGCGCCCTGGAAGCCGGCCGCTGGATGATCCGCGCGACCAACAACGGCGTCAGCGCGCTGATCGATCCGTTCGGCCGCATCAGCGAGCGGGTCCCGCAGTTCCAGCAGGCCGTGCTCTACGGCGAAGTGACGCCGATGCAGGGCCTCACGCCCTACCTGCGCTGGCGCGCCTGGCCGATGGTGGTGCTCTGCGGCCTGCTGTTCGGCTGGGCGCTGCTGGCCAGCCGCTGGGCGAAGACGCTCTAGGGGCACGCTGGGGTCTGCTGAAGCACATCCCGCGGGATTGCGCAGTTTTCGTAGATGCCGTGTTGCCGCGCTGGGCTCGAACCCAAGGGACAAACACTTCGCCGCGCGCCAAACCGCTTTGTCGGGGCCGCCCGCGGTTCGGTGATCAGCTCACTTGCCGCCGTAGAACAGCGGGTAGGCCAGCAGACCGATGGCCTCGTTGAGCAATATGGCGTTCTGCCAGACCGGCGATCCCTCCGGCAACCAGCCGCCCACCGGACGCCCGCTGGGCACACCGAGGAAACCGGACGGCGCGCTCGTCACCTGCAACCCCTGCTGCTCGAAGCACCAGCGTGCGCGGCGCATGTGCCAGGCCTGGGTCACCAGCACCACGCGCTCGACACCCTGCTCGCGCAGCAGTTTCGCGGTGAACAGCGCGTTCTCCCAGGTCGTGCGGCTGGCCGGCTCCTGCCAGCGCACCGGCGCGGCGAAATCACGGGCGAGCGAGTCGGCCATCAGCTCCGCTTCGCTGAGCGGCCGTCCATAGGGTGCGCCACCGCTGGTCAGCAGCGGCAGCCCCGAGGCCCTGGCCAGCCGCGCTGCATAACGCAGGCGCTCGATGGCGACGGGGCTCGGCTGATCGACGCCGCCCCAGGCGGGATCGTCCTGGGTACGCCCGGCGCCCAGCACCACGATCACCTCGGCTCTCTGCGCCAGGCTCTGCCACTCCGCTTCGGCCAGCGGCTGCTCGTCGCGCTCAAGCAGCTGAGCGCCCCATTCCACCGCGACCGGCAGGCTCAGCGCCCAGAGCCCGCCAAAACCCAGCAGCAGGCACAGCGCAGACAGCCAGGGCGCGCGCTTGCGCAGGCACCAGCCGAGCAGCAGCAACAGCAGCAGGCAACCTGGCGGCATCAGCAGTTGTTTGAGGATGTAGCGGATCGTCATCGGGGCACCTCCTGGATGCCCCGCAGCCTAACGGGGAAGCCCCCGCGGCGAAAGCCGGTGGGGCAGTTGTCCGGGTACGCGCAGGAAGCGCGGTTTGTAGCCCTGGTATCGCGGCGCAGCAGCGAGCCCCTCGGACAGGTCGCTGTGCAACCTTGGGTCGTGCTGCAGATAGGCCTGGATCAGCGCCATTTCCAGCGCCGAAAGGCCGCTGATTTCCAGCTCGACAGAGCTGCGGTTGCGGAAGGTCCGGTCGGTTTCCGCCCCCTCCAGCGCCAGCGCGATGCGCTGCAGCAGATGCGCGTAGATGTCACCCTCGTGTTGCACCGTCATCGTGCCTCCTGATGCCGGATGCCGGCATCGCCTCAGATTGAAAGTCTAGGCACCAGCGAGGCGGCCAGCCGAGACGGCGACAGGCGGGCGGGCAATCTGGGTTTCCCACGGTCAAGGCCGGTCATGTATGCTACGGCGTTTCCTGCAAGAGCCTGTTCGGTATCGAAAAGTGCGCAGGCCAGGTACGACGAAAAACGGATTGAACGCATCCCGCAGGTCCGTTTTCATGCTCCGTCCTGGCACCTCCGCCGTCGATCGAAAACCGGCTCCCCGCCCTCATCTCCAGCGCCAGTAGCCATGCACGAACAGTATCAGCCCCGCGAAATCGAAGCCGCCGCGCAATCCTTCTGGGATCAGAACCAGTCCTTCCTCGCCACCATGAAGCCCGGCCAGGAGAAGTTCTACTGCCTGTCGATGTTCCCCTACCCCAGCGGCAAGCTGCACATGGGGCACGTGCGCAACTACACCATCGGCGACGTGATCGCCCGCTACCAGCGCATGCAGGGCAAGAACGTGCTGCAACCGATGGGCTGGGACGCCTTCGGCATGCCCGCCGAGAACGCGGCGATGAAGAACAACGTCGCCCCGGCGCAGTGGACCTACGACAACATCGCCTACATGAAGACCCAGCTGAAAAGCCTGGGCCTGGCGATCGACTGGTCGCGCGAAGTCACCACCTGCAAGCCGGACTACTACCGCTGGGAGCAGTGGCTGTTCACCCAGCTGTTCGAGAAAGGGATCATCTACCGCAAGAACGGCACGGTGAACTGGGACCCGGTCGACCAGACCGTGCTGGCCAACGAGCAGGTCATCGACGGCCGCGGCTGGCG
>DIEE01000062.1 GCA_002418465.1 Pseudomonas sp. UBA5782
GGACGCCGAAGCGATGGCCGCCGCCGAGGCGGACAACGGCCTGCCGCATGACCTGTCGCCCTGGGGCATGTTCCAGAATGCCGACATCATCGTCAAAGGCGTGATGATCGGCTTGGCCATCGCCTCGGTGATCACCTGGACCATCTGGATCGCCAAGGGCCTGGAGCTGGTGCGCGCCAAGCGCCGCCTGCGCCGCGAGCTGGCCGAACTGAAGGGCGTGCGCACGCTCAACCAGGCCGCCGAGCAGGCCCGCGTGAAGCACAGCTTCAGCCAGCTGCTGATCGAGGACGCGCAGGAGGAACTGCAGCTGTCCGCCGGCAGCAAGGAAAAGGACGGCATCAAGGAGCGCGTCAGCTTCCGCCTCGAGCGCCTCGTCGCCGCCTGCGGGCGCAACATGAGCCAGGGCACCGGCGTGCTCGCCACCATCGGCTCCACGGCGCCCTTCGTCGGCCTGTTCGGTACCGTCTGGGGCATCATGAACAGCTTCATCGGCATCGCCAAATCGCAGACCACCAACCTCGCCGTAGTCGCTCCCGGTATCGCCGAAGCGCTGCTGGCGACCGCCCTGGGCCTGGTCGCGGCGATTCCCGCGGTGGTCATCTACAACGTCTTCGCGCGCTCCATCACCGGCTACAAGGCGCAGGTCGCCGACGCCTCGGCGCAGGTCCTGCTGCTGGTCAGCCGCGACCTCGATCATCTGCCGTCGCCGGGCGAGCGCAGCCAGGCACCGCACGTGGCCAAGGTGGGCTGAACCATGGGTCTGCATCTGAACGAAGGAGGCGATGACCTCGTCGAGTCGCACGAGATCAACGTGACGCCCTTCATCGACGTCATGCTGGTGCTGCTGATCATCTTCATGGTCGCCGCGCCGCTGGCCACCGTGGACGTCAAGCTCGACCTGCCGGCCTCGACCGCCAAGCCGGCGCCGCGCCCGGACAAACCGATCTACCTGAGCATCAAGGATGACCACAGCCTGTTCGTCGGCAACGACGCGGTGGCCAAGGACAAACTCGGCGCGACGCTGGATGCGCTGACCGGCGGCGACAAGGACAAGACCATCTTCGTCAGGGGCGACACGGCCGTGGAGTACGGCAACCTGATGGAAGTGATGGACGCCCTGCGCGGCGCCGGTTACCTGAAGATTGGGTTGGTAGGACTCGAGACAGTCGGGAAATGAGTCAATCGCGCACACTGTCGCTATGGGGCGTCAGCCTGCTGCTGGTGCTCGGCCTGCACGTCGGCCTGGCCTGCTGGGCGCTGTTCTGGCGCCCGCACACGCCGCCGGTGGAACTGCCGCCCGCGGCGATGATGGTCGAGCTGGAGCCCGCTCCGGTGAAGCCGCCGCCACCGCCGCCGAAGATCGAGCCTGAGCCCGAACCGGAACCCGAGCCGAAGCTGGTCGAGGCGCCGAAGCCGACAATCGCCGTGGCCAAGCCCAAGCCGGTGGTCAAGCCCAAGCCGAAGCCCAAGCAGGAAAAGCCGCCGGAGCCCAAGCCACCGCAGCCGATCCCGGAGAAATCCGAGGAAGACGCCGATCCCGCGCCGACCGAGCGCGCCTCCGCGCCCACGGCATCCGACGCGCCGAGCGTCTCGGTCGCCCAGCAGAAGGCCAAGCAGACCTGGCAGAGCCAGTTGCAGACCCAGCTGGCGCGCTTCCAGAAGTACCCGGAAGCCGCCAAGCGCCGCGAGAAGCCCGGCATCCGCACCAACAGCCTGCGCTTCACCGTCGATGCCGAAGGCCGCGTGCTGGCCTACGAGTTGGTGGGCCGCTCCGGCAACCCGCTGATCGACCGCGCCACTCTGGAAGTGATCCGCAAGGCGCAACCGCTGCCGAAGCCGCCGCCGGAGCTGCTCAACGACGGCACCATCGAGATCATCATGCCGCTGAGCTATGAGCTCAAACGCACCTGATCCGTCCTGAGGCCGATGGCCGGCGCCCGTCGGCCAAGGCGGTTGGTTCCATCGGGTGCAGCCGTTATGCTTGGCTGCACTCAATGGAAGACACTCATGACCCTCACCGAACTGCGTTACATCGTTACCCTCGCCCAGGAGCAGCATTTCGGCCGCGCGGCGGATCGTTGTCACGTCAGCCAGCCGACGCTGTCGGTGGGCGTGAAGAAACTCGAAGACGAACTCGGCGTGCTGATCTTCGAGCGCAGCAAGAGCGCGGTGCGCCTGACGCCTACCGGCGAGGGCATCGTCACCCAGGCGCAGAAGGTCCTCGAGCAGGCCCAGGGCATCCGTGAGCTGGCCCAGGCCGGCAAGAACCAGCTCGCCGCGCCGCTCAAGGTCGGCGCCATCTACACCGTCGGCCCGTACCTGTTCCCGCACCTGATCCCGCAGCTGCACCGGGTCGCCCCGCAGATGCCGCTGTACATCGAGGAAAACTTCACCCACGTGCTGCGCGACAAACTGCGCACCGGGGAGCTGGACGCGATCATCGTCGCGCTGCCGTTCAACGAAGCCGACGTGCTGACCAAGCCGCTGTACGACGAGCCGTTCTACGTGCTGATGCCGGCCGGCCACCCGTGGACCGCGAAGAAGACCATCGACAGCGAACTGCTCAACGACAAGAGCCTGCTGCTGCTGGGCGAAGGCCACTGCTTCCGCGACCAGGTGCTCGAAGCCTGCCCGACCCTGCGCAAGGGCGAGGAAACGGCCAAGCACACCACGGTCGAATCCAGCTCCCTGGAAACCATCCGCCACATGGTCGCCTCCGGGCTCGGCGTGTCGATCCTGCCGTTCTCCGCGGTCGACAGCCATCACTACGCCCCCGGCGTGATCGAAGTGCGTCCGCTGACCCCGCCGGCGCCATGGCGCACCGTGGCGATCGCCTGGCGCGCCAGCTTTCCGCGGCCCAAGGCCATCGAAGTGCTGTCCGACTCGATCCGTCTGTGCTCGGTCGCACGCCCGCAGGATGCCGTGCAAACGGCATGACCGAACTCGCCCAGGTCTCGGTGACCGCGCTCAAAGGCGTGGGTGCGGCGCTTGCCGAGAAGCTCGCCAAGGTCGGCCTGGAGAACCTGCAGGACGTCCTCTTCCACCTGCCGTTGCGCTATCAGGATCGCACCCGTGTGACGCCCATCGGCGCGCTGCGTCCTGGCCAGGACGCGGTGATCGAAGGCATCGTCGCCGGTGCCGACGTGGTCATGGGCCGCCGCCGCAGCCTGCTGGTGCGCCTGCAGGACGGCAGCGGCACGCTGAGCCTGCGCTTCTTCCACTTCAGCCAGGCGCAGAAGGACGGCCTCAAGCGCGGCAGCCACCTGCGCTGCTACGGCGAAGTCCGTCCCGGCGCCACCGGGCTGGAGATCTACCATCCGGAATACCGCGCGCTCAGCGATGCGCAGGACATGCCGGTGGAACAGACGCTGACGCCTATCTACCCGACCACCGAAGGCCTCACCCAGCAGCGCCTGCGCCAGCTCAGCCAGCAGGCGCTGGCGCGACTCGGCCCGCACAGCCTGCCAGACTGGCTGCCCGCCGAGCTGGCCTGCGACTNNCCCCCTCGGTCCGCTCGCCGAGGCGATCCGCTACCTGCACAGGCCGCCGCCGGACGCCGATCTCGACGAACTCGCCGAGGGCGCGCACTGGGCGCAGCGGCGGCTGGCGTTCGAGGAACTGCTGACCCACCAGCTGTCGCTGCAGCGCCT
>DIEE01000066.1:0-299 GCA_002418465.1 Pseudomonas sp. UBA5782
CGCCAGCCTGGCGCAGGCCGGTGGCGTCGAGCGCGCCGCGGATATCGTCGAAGGCGTGCTGCAGCCGCTGGAGCACCGCGCCGATGCGTCCTGACTACGACCTGATCCTGGTCGGCGGCGGGCTGGCCAACGGGCTGATCGCCTGGCGCCTGGCCGAAGCGCGTCCGGAGCTGCGCGTGCTGCTGCTGGAACAGGGCGACAGCCTGGGCGGCAACCACACCTGGTCGTTCCACGAGGGCGACCTCGACAGCGCGCAGCAGCAGTGGCTGGCGCCGCTGGTGGCGCATCGCTGGGACAGC
>DIEE01000066.1:359-653 GCA_002418465.1 Pseudomonas sp. UBA5782
ACGCCTGCGCGCGCGTCTCGGCGGCTCGCTGCGCCTCGGCGAAACGGTAGGTTCGCTGACTCCCACCGACGTGCTGCTGGCCTGCGGCGAAACCCTGCGCGCGCATGCGGTGATCGATGGCCGCGGCGCGGCAGCCAGTCCGCACCTGGCGCTGGGCTACCAGAAGTTCCTCGGCCAGGAAGTCCGCCTGGCCGAACCGCACGGCCTGCATGCGCCGATCGTGATGGACGCCAGCGTGGCGCAGCACGACGGTTATCGGTTCGTCTACGTGCTGCCCTTCGGCGCCGACCGCCT
>DIEE01000066.1:673-3374 GCA_002418465.1 Pseudomonas sp. UBA5782
GGCGCATCGCCGAGCTGCTGCGCGAGGAACGCGGCGTGCTGCCGATCGTCCTCTGCGGCGATATCGAGGCGTTCTGGCGCAGCGCTGCAGGGCAACCGCGCAGCGGCCTGGCCGCCGGGCTGTACCACCCCACCACCGGCTATTCGCTGGCCTACGCGGTGCGCCTGGCCGACCACATCGCCGGCCTGCCGAAGCTGGAAGCGACCGCACTGTTCGGAGCTATCCAGGCGTTCGCCCGCCAGCAATGGCGGCGCCAGGGCTTCTTCCGCCTGCTCAACCGCATGCTGTTCCTCGCCGGCGAACCGGCCAATCGCTGGAAGGTCATGCAGCGTTTCTATGGTCTCTCCGAAGGGCTGATCGGGCGTTTCTACGCGGCCCGCCCGACGCCCCTCGACAAGCTGCGCATCCTCAGCGGCAAGCCGCCCGTCCCCCTCGGCGAGGCGCTGCAAGCCGCGCGCGCCGACGATCTGCATCGACACAGGAAGCATCCATGATCCAGGGAAAACGCGCCGTGGTGATCGGCGCCGGTTTCGGCGGCCTCGCACTGGCCATCCGCCTGCAGGCCGCCGGCATCCACACCACGCTGCTGGAAAAACGCGACAAGCCGGGCGGCCGCGCCTACGTCTACGAGGATCAGGGCTTCGTCTTCGACGCCGGGCCGACGGTGATAACCGACCCTTCGGCGCTGGAGGAACTGTTCGCCGTCGCCGGCAAGCGCCTGGCCGATTACGTCGAGCTGCTGCCGGTGGCGCCCTTCTACCGGCTCTGCTGGGAGGACGGCTTCGCCTTCGACTACGCCAACGACCAGGCCGACCTGGACCGCCAGATCCACGCGCGCAACCCGGCAGACGTCGACGGCTACCGACGCTTCCTGGCGTATTCGAAGGCGGTGTTCGAGGAGGGTTACCTGAAGCTGGGCACGGTGCCGTTCCTGTCCTTTCGCAGCATGATCCAGGCCGGCCCGCAGTTGGCCAAGCTGCAGGCCTGGAACAGCGTCTACACGATGGTCGCGCGCTTCATCGAGGACGAGCAGCTGCGCCAGGCGTTCTCCTTCCACTCCCTGCTGGTGGGCGGCAACCCGTTCGCCACTTCGTCGATCTACGCCCTGATCCACGCGCTGGAGCGCGAGTGGGGCGTGTGGTTTCCGCGCGGCGGCACCGGCGCGCTGGTGGATGGCATGGTGCGGCTGTTCAGGGATCTCGGCGGCGTGCTGGAGCTGAACGCGCCGGTGGCGCACCTGGAAACCCGCAACGGGCGCATCAGCGCGGCGCTGTGCGTCGACGGCCGCCGCTTCGAGGCCGACGCCCTGGCCTCCAACGCGGATGTGGTGCACACCTACAAGAACCTGCTCGGTCATCACCCGCGCGGCGTACTGGAAGGCCGACGCCTGCAGAAGAAACGCTTCAGCATGTCGCTGTTCGTCATCTACTTCGGCCTCAGGCGCCAGCATCCGGGGCTGCAGCACCACACCGTATGCTTCGGCCCGCGCTACCGCGAGCTGATCGCGGAAATCTTCGACGGCGCCGAGCTGGCCGAGGATTTCTCGCTGTACCTGCACGCGCCCTGCGTCACCGACCCTTCGCTGGCGCCCGAAGGCTGCGCCGCCCACTACGTGCTGGCGCCGGTGCCGCACCTGGGCAACGCCGACATCGACTGGACGGTTCAGGGGCCGCTGTACCGCGAGCGCATCTTCGAGTACCTCGAACGCCACTACATCCCCGGCCTGCGCGAAGACCTGGTGACCAGCCGCATCTTCACCCCGCTGGATTTTCGCGACGAACTCAACGCACACCTCGGCTCGGCGTTCTCGCTGGAGCCGATCCTCACCCAGAGCGCCTGGTTCCGCCCGCACAACCGCGACGACCGCATCGACAACCTCTACATCGTCGGCGCCGGCACCCACCCCGGCGCCGGCGTGCCGGGCGTGGTCGGTTCGGCCAAGGCCACCGCCGGGCTGATGATCGAGGACGCCGGACGATGAACGACGCCCTGCTCGACCACGCCGAACGCAGCATCGCCGTCGGCTCGAAGAGTTTCGCCGCCGCCAGCCGGCTGTTCGACGCCGATACCCGGCGCAGCGCGGTGATGCTCTACGCCTGGTGCCGGCATTGCGACGACGTGATCGACGGCCAGCAACTGGGTTTCGGCCAGCAGGCCAGCGACCCGCTCGCCAGCCGGGCACGCCTCGAACAGCTGCTCGCCGCCACCCAGGCGCTGTATGCCGGCGCCGCACCGAGCGAGCCGGCGTTCGCTGCGCTGCACCAGGTGATCGCCCGGCACGGCATTCCGCAGCGCTATCCGCTGGAGCACCTGGCGGGTTTTCGCATGGACGTGGAACAGCGCCGCTACCGGAATTTCGAGGACACCCTGGAGTACTGCTACCACGTCGCCGGCGTGGTCGGCGTGATGATGGCGATGCTGATGGGCGTGCGCGACGAGCAGGTGCTCGACCATGCCTGTGACCTGGGCATGGCTTTCCAGCTGACCAACATCGCCCGCGACATCGTCGAGGATGCCGGCGCCGAACGCGTGTATCTGCCCGAGCAGTGGCTGGAAGAACTCGGCGTGGCGCCGGACCAGCTAGCCTCCCCGCGGCACCGCGCGGCCATCGCCCGGCTCGCCGAACGCCTGGTGGTCGCCGCCGAACCCTATTACCCCTCGGCCGCGCAGGGCCTCGCCGCGCTGCCGCTGCGCTCGGCCT
>DIEE01000032.1:0-9719 GCA_002418465.1 Pseudomonas sp. UBA5782
TCGGCGATGCCCCCGCCGGTGCCGCCCAATGTGAACGACGGGCGATTGAGGCCGGGGACGCCGACTGTATCGAGCACGGCATTGGCTGCATCGGGCAGCGGTGCCCGTTTCAGTAACTGATGCTGAGCATCGGCAATGCGCGCGGCGAAGTGCAGGTAGTCGGCCATCGCGTGCCCCTCGGCCAGCGTCCGCAGGCGCGCGGCGCGACGGCTGTAGAGGCCGTCGAGACGCGGCAGCAGCAGCGGCTCGATCCTGCCGATGCCACCACTGGGCTGCTCGACCGGAGTCGGCCTGATGCTGTTCATGGCGCGTCCTTCTTGCCGGTGACCTGGCGGTACCAGCGCGGGTGATGGGTACGCGCCCATTTGCGGCTGACATAGCCGCTGGACATGGCGTCCACCGAGCCCTTCACCCAGAAGGCCAGGTAGATGTGGCCGATCACCAGCAGCATCAGCAGGATGCCGGCGAGGGCATGCAGAAACAGGCCGATGCGGATCGTCGGGATCGAGAACAGCGGCGCGAAGTACGGCCGCCAGATCAGCACGCCGCTGATCAGCAGCAGCGAGATCAGGCCCATGATTCCCCAGAACAGCACCTTCTGCCCGGCGTTGTACTTGCCGGTGTCCAGTTCCTCGTTGTGATCGCCCTTGAGTACCTGGCCGATCTCGAGGAACCACTTGCCGTCACCGGGTTCCGGCAGGTTGTGCTGCACCAGGCGCAGGAACAGGTAGGCGAGGAACAGGAAGATCACCACACCCATGAACGGGTGCAGGATGCGTGCGAGCTGCGGTCCGCCGAGCAGGTTGTTGAGCCAGCTCAGCGAGGGGAAGAACCACGACAGCCCGGACATCGCGACGAAGAAGAAGCAGATGACCATCAGCCAGTGGCACATGCGCACCGCGTAGGGCGTGCGCAGGATCGCGTTTTGCCGCTTCATGCCTGTTCCTCCTCTTCTTCCTGCTCTGGGTCCAGGGTTTGCGCGCCGACGCCGACGTAATGGAACAGGGTGCCGGCAATGGTGGCGAGGAAGGCGGCTGCGGCCACTGGCTTGAGCCAGCCCTTCCAGCCCTGGATCGCGCTGCTGATGCGCGGATCGGTGGGCAACTGGTGATACAGCTGCGGCTTGTCGGCGTGGTGCAGCACGTACATCACGTGGGTGCCGCCGACGCCTTGCGGGTTGTACACGCCGGCGTTGGCGAAGCCGCGGCCCTTGAGTTCCTCGACGCGCTGCTCGCCGTAGCCGAGCATGTCGTCCTTGCTGCCGAAGCGGATCGCGCCGGTCGGGCAGGTCTTCACGCAGGAGGGTTCCTGGCCGACCGAGACGCGGTCGACGCACAGGGTGCATTTGTAGGCCTTGTTGTCCTTCTTGCTGATCCGCGGCACGTTGAACGGGCAGCCGGCGACGCAATAGCCGCAACCGATGCACTGCTCTGACTGGAAGTCGACGATGCCATTGGCGTACTGCACGATGGCGCCGGGTTGCGGGCAGGCCTTGAGGCAGCCAGGGTCGGCGCAGTGCATGCAGCCGTCCTTGCGGATCAGCCACTCAAGCTTGCCGGACTCGCTGTTCTCGTACTCGGCGAAGCGCATCAGCGTCCAGGTATCCGCCGACAGGTCGCGCGGGTTGTCGTAGACGCCGAAGTTCTCGCCGACCTCGTCACGCAGGTCGTTCCATTCGCTGCACGCGACCTGGCAGGCCTTGCAGCCGATGCAGGTGGTCACGTCGATCAGCTTGGCCACTTCGGCCTTCTTGTCGCGCGCATGGGGCGCGGGCGTCATCGCGTTGGTGGCCGAGCGCCTGATGATGTCTTGGGACTGCATGGACATGGTTTGTTTCCTCAGGCCTTCTCGAGATTGACAAGGAACGCCTTGTATTCCGGGGTTTGCGTGTTGGCGTCGCCCACCCGAGGGCTCAGGATGTTGGCCAGGAAGCCTTTGCGCGTGACGCCCTCGAAGCCCCAGTGAACCGGGATGCCGATCTGCTCCACTTCATGTCCGGCGACCTGCAGCGTCATCACGCGTTTGGTGACCACCGCCTTGCCGCGGATGTAGCCGCGTTGGCTGGATACCTTGACCGTGTCGCCGGAGGCGATGCCCTTGCTGGCGGCCAGCTTCTCGCTGATTTCGACGAACTGCTCGGGCTGGACGATGGCGTTCAGCCGTGAGTGTTTGGTCCAGTGGCGGAACATCTCGGTGATCGAGTAGGAGGTCGCCACGTATGGGAAGTCCGCGCGGTCGCCGAAGCTTGGCAGGTCATCCTTGAAGATGCGTGTTACCGGGCTCTTGCCACGGCCGCTATGCAGCGGGTTGGCCGGGATCGGGCCCTCCTCCGGCTCGTAATNNGGAACGGGCCGTCGACCAGCGCGCCCATCGAGAACAGGTGGCCGACGCCGTCCTGCAGCATGATGAACGGGCTGACCCCGCTGTTCGGCGGCGAGCCGGCCGGATAGTCGGGCACGTCGGCGCCGGCCCAGGCGCTGCCGTCCCAGTGCAGGAAGGCGCGTTTGGGGTCCCAGGGCTTGCCGGCCGGGTCGGCGGAGGCGCGGTTGTAGAGCAGGCGGCGATTGGCCGGCCAGGCGAAGGCCCAGCCCGGCGTGTTGCCGAAACCGGTGTCGGTGTTGTCGCGGCGCGCCATCATGTTGCCGGCCGGCGTCCATTGACCGGTGTAGATCCAGCACAGGCTGCTGGTGCTGCCGTCGTCGCGCAGGTGGGCGAAGCTGGAAAGCAGTTCGCCCTTTTTCGCAAGCGGTTTGCCGGTGTCGTCGTACAGGTCGGCCAGTGCATAGCCGTTGATCTGCTTGGCGACCTCTTCCGGGTGCGGGTTTTCCGGGTCGTGGTACGCCCAGTCCAGATTCAGCAGCGGCTCGGGGCAGGTGCCGCCTTCCTTCTGGTACAGCGCGCGCAGCTTCATCATCAGGCTGCCGAGTGTCTTGCCGTCGTGCTGTGCCTCGAACGGCGGCACCTGCGCGGCCGCGTGCCACTGCAGCCAGCGCGCGGAGTTGGCGATGGAGCCGTCTTCTTCGGCGAAGCAGGAGGACGGCAGGCGGAACACGGTGGTCTGGATATTGGCCGGATTGACGTCGTTGAACTCGCCGTGGTTCTGCCAGAAGGACGAGGTTTCGGTGGTCAGCGGGTCGATCACCACCAGGTACTTGAGCTTCGCCAGACCCTCGCGCACCTTGCCCGAGGAGGCGGCCGCGGCGATCAGGTTGAAGCCCTGCACGAGGTAGCCGTTGACCTGGCCCTTGTGCATCTGCTCGACGTAGGCCATCACGTCGTAGGCGCGGTCCCACTTGGGCAGCCAGTCGTAGCCGAAGTCGTTCTCGGCGGTGGCGTTCTCGCCGTACATGCCCTTGAGGAAACTGACCATGAACTTCGGCGTGTTGCGCCAGAAGTTGATCTGCTTGTCCACCAGGGTCTTCGGCGTGCGTTCGTCCAGGTAGGTCTTCAGCGACTGCTGGCTGTCGCTCGGCAGCGTCAGATAGCCCGGCAGCATGTTGGCCAGCACGCCCAGGTCGGTGAAACCCTGCACGTTGGAGTGGCCGCGCAGGGCGTTGATGCCGCCGCCGGGCATGCCGATATTGCCGAGCAGCAGTTGCACGATGGCCGAGGCGCGGATGATCTGCGAGCCGCCGACGTGGTGGGTCCAGCCCAGCGCGTAAAGGATGCTGGTGGTGCGGTTCGGCACGCTGGTGCTCGCCAGCTTCTCGCAGACGTGCAGGAAATCCTCTTTCGGCGTGCCGCAGATGCTGCTGACCATTTCCGGTGTGTAGCGCTCGACGTGCTTCTTCAGCAGGTTGAACACGCAGCGCGGGTGTTGCAGGGTCTCGTCACGCAGGGCGAAGCCGTCGGCGTCCAGCTCGTAGGCCCAGGAGGCGCGGTCGTAGGCGCGCTTGCCGGCGTCGTAGCCGCTGAACAGGCCGTCCTCGAAACCGTAGTCCTCGCGCACGATCAGCGCCGCGTTGGTGTAGGCCTTGACGTATTCGTGCTGGATTCGGTCGTTGTTCAGCAGGTAGTTGGCGACGCCGAGCAGGAAGGCCGAGTCGGCACCGGCACGGATCGGCGAATAGAAGTCCGCCACCGCCGCGCTGCGGTTGAAGCGCGGGTCGACCACCATCAGATGGGCGTTGTTGCGCGTCTTGGCTTCGATCACCCATTTGAAGCCCACCGGATGCGCTTCGGCCGGGTTGCCGCCCATCACCAGGATCACGTCGGCGTTCTTGATGTCGACCCAGTTGTTGGTCATCGCGCCCCGTCCGAACGACGGCGCCAGACCTGCGACCGACGGCCCGTGGCAGAGGCGGGCCTGGTTTTCCAGGTGAACCATGCCCAGGCCGCGGGCGAACTTGACGTCGAGCATGCCGGTTTCGTTGCTGGCGGCGGACGAACCGAGAAAGCCGGTGCTGGCCCAGCGGTTGACCAGCTGGCCTTTGTCGTTGCGTTCGATGAAGTTGGCGTCGCGGTCGTCCTTCATCAGGCGGGCGATGCGCTCGATGGCTTCGTCCCAGCCGATGCGCTTCCATTCGTTGCTGCCGGCTTCGCGCACCTCGGGGTATTTCAGGCGTTGCGGGCTGTTGATGAAGTCCACCAGGCCCGAGCCCTTGGGGCACAGCGAGCCGCGGCTGACCGGGTGATCGGGGTCGCCTTCGACGTGGAAGATCTTGGCGTTGGCGTTCTTCGCTCCGTCGCCGAGGCTATAGAGCAGCACCCCGCAGCCGACCGAGCAGTAGGTGCAGTTGTTGCGGGTTTCCTTGGCGCGCAGCAGCTTGTACTGGCGCGACGGGTCCGCATTGGCGATGCCCGGAGCGAAGCCTAAGGTGGCGACGCTGGCGCCGGCGACGCCGACCGTGCATACCTTGAAAAACTGTCTTCTGCCTATCTGCATATGCTTCTCCCAAAACGGCGCATCACGGTTTGCGCCGGAATGAGCGTGTGCTCGTGGCCACGCTCTGCTCTGTCTTCGTGGTGTTCCGGCCCCGCAGCCGTCCGCGGCGGACGCTATCCGTTGTCGTCAGCTGTCAGGCGTCGGGCTGTAAACCCGTGCCAGGCTGCGTTGCGGCAGATGGATCAGGTTCAGGTTGTGCTGGCGCGCCCAGTCCACCGTCAGCGCGGTGGGCGCGGCGAGGCTGACCAGGCTGCCGATACCGGCACGCACGGCCTTGTGCAGCAGTTCCAGGCCGCAGCGGCTGGTGACCACGGCGAAGCCCTGGGTGGCATCGATACGCTGGCGGGCGAGGGCGCCGATCAACTTGTCCAGCGCGTTGTGCCGGCCGATGTCCTCGCGACACAGGCGTATCTCGCCCTGTGCATCGACGAACAGCGCCGCATGCAGCGCACCGCTGTGTCGCGCCAGCGTCTGCGCATCGCCAATGCGCTCGCGCAGGCCGTGCAGGTGGACGGCATCCGGCAGCGGCGAACGCGGCAAGCTGGGCAGCGACGGCAGCGCCTGTTCGAGGCTGTCGACGCCGCACAGGCCGCAGCCACTGCTGCCGGCCAGTTGCCGACGCTGCTGCTTGAGTTGCCAGAAGGCGCGGCTACCGATCGACAGATCGGCGTGCCAGGCTTCGCCCTGTCCCTCTAGACGAATGTCGTAGATTTCATCGATCCGCTGGACGGTTCCGCTGCTTCGAGTGAAGCCGACAACGAAATCCTCCAGGGCATCGGGCGAGACCATCATCACCGCATGGGCGAGGCCGTTGTAGCTGATGGCGAGTGCGATTTCGCTGGCCAGGGCGGTTTCGTCGGAGGCTTGCGAGGCGTCTATTCCGGCATATCGGTAAACGCGGGAGACATCGGCGGGCGCCTCCGTCTGAGGCGTAGACCGGCAGGTGGAACTCGGCTTCGGCATGGAAAACACACTGCGGCAATTTGGCGGTGGCGAGTTTATATCCTCTTTAACTGTAAGGCTAATCCCGTGTTTCATCGTCGCCCCATCTTTCGATCGGGCAACTTACTGGCGCAGGTCGCCTCCTATGTTCTTTACGGCCAACCCGCGCCGCCGAAACGAGGAGAGTCCGTCATGGGTCAACGCGTTTTCGATAATCACCGCGCCTGGTCCGGTGCCATGCAGGATGGCGACACCATCAAGGCCTTCGTCATGGTCCTCGGCGAGAGAGGGCTGCACGACGGCGTCTACGAAATCACCGCCAACGTGGAATTCCCCGATCTGCCCACCGCCGAGCGCACCGCGGCGGCGATCATCGACCGCATCACCACCATCGACGAGGAGGGGATTCCCTGTTTCGGCGTCGATGACGAAGCGGACGAATGACCGGGGATTGGTGCCGCGATGACTTGAGTACTGTATGGATGACCAGCCATCATGGCCGCGTCCCCTAATGGCCAGCGCGATACTCCGGCCGTCGGCAGTTCCGTCCCCGGGCTGCCGCTTTCTAATTTCGCTTTCCCCGGTTTTGCACGCACGACGAAAAAGGGCTGACCCATGGTCAGCCCTTTTTCTTTGCGGGAGAGTTTATGAAGAGTCGGCGCTCAGTGGCCGTGCAGTGGTCTGCCGTGGGTGTGGCGGCGACGCTCGGCAGGGGTTTCCTGCGGCTTGTTCTGCGGAGTCGGATGGTGCCGGCGGCTCAGCCGCAGCATGCCCCAGAGCATCGCGAGGGCAACGGCCATCCAGGCACATATCAACATGACGATCATGAGTACGGGAGACATCGTCTTATCCTCGGTAACGGAACTTGTCCGTGTATTGAGTAGACCCTCGCCGACGAAAAGGTTTCCCCGCTGTGCGGCCATGGGCCATCCCTGCCGCCCAACGGCGCTCTTTTCTGCGCCGAAGGTCTTCTTGCCTGCGCCTGCGCGCTCATCGATGCTGGCGGTTCCCATTCCAAGGACCGTTGCATGACCGATACCGCCGAGCACGCGCCCCTGGCCCATCGCCACCTGAGGCTGGACAACGGCCTCGCCGTGACCCTGCTGCAGGTGCCCCAGGCCTTGCATTGCGCGGCCTGGGTGCGGGTGGCGGCGGGCAGCCACGATGAGCCGCGCGCCTATCCGGGGTTGGCGCATTTCCTCGAACACCTGCTGTTTCTCGACAGCGCGCATTTCGCCAGCGGGCCCGGCTTGATGGCCTTCGTCCAGGCCGCCGGTGGTCAGGTGAACGCCAGCACTCAGGCGCGCCACACCGATTTCTTCTGCGAAGTACCGCCCGCCGCGCTGGACGGCGCACTGGCGCGGCTGTTCGACATGCTCGCCGCCCCGACGCTCGACCCCGAAGCGCAGCGGCGCGAGCGCGAAGTGCTGCAAGCCGAGTTCCTTGCTCGCAGCGAGGATCGTGAAACCCTGATGGATGCGGCGCTGGGCCTGGCGCTGGTGACGGATCATCCGCTCGGCGACTTCCACGCCGGCAATCGCGACACGCTGCCGCTGGAAGACGCGGGCTTCCAGCAGGCGTTGTGCGGTTTTCACCGGCGTTTCTACCAGGCCGGGCAGGCGCATCTGCTGATCGCCGGCGCGCAACCACTGGACGAGCTGGCGGCGCTCGCCGAACGCCACGGCCAGCACCTGCCGCGCGGTGAGCCGATGGTCACGCCAGAGCCGCTATTGTCTCTGGAGCCGGTGCACATCCGGTTGCAGATGCCCGGTCCTGCGCAGCTCGCCCTGTACTTCCCGCTGGAACCGCCGACAGGCGCCGAGGCCACGCTGGAGTGTCTGTTGCGGATGTTGTTTGACCCGCCGCCAGGTGGCTTGCAGGCCACCCTGCGGGCGCGTGGATTCGCCGAACGCGTGTCGACGCGGCGGGTTTATCGGGCGGGTGCGCAGGTGTTGATTGCCGTGGATATCACCGGCGTTCCGGATGATGAGGCGATTGAAGCGGAGATCGTCGCTTTGCTGTTCTCCTGGCTGGATTTCTTCGCCGCACAGGGCGACTGGCGCGATGCACGAGACCGGCAGGCGCGTGCCCGGTCGATCCGCTGGCAGACCTGCTCGGCCCTGGATGCGCTGCGGATGACGGTCGAGCAGGGCGGCTCGGCCGCCATCCGGGCAGAGGACCTGGCCGCGCTGCTGGAGCAACTGACGCCGCGCAGGCTGGTATCGGTCGCCACGACGAAATGCGATCTGCCACTGCTCGGGCGGCCGGGTTTCGCGCTGCGTGCCAGACGCTCGGATGCCCTGGCGGGCGATGCCGGCGAGCCGCCGGTCTGGCGCCTGCCGCAGCTCAATCCGTACCTGGCGTCTGCCACTGCGCCGCCGCCCGGCGTGCCGACCACGCCCGCCGCTCTGCAGTGGCAAGCGGATGACAATCTCCCTGAAGGACATGCGGCGCTGTTCCTACGCTGGCAATGGGCGATGCCGGTCGGCGGCGTGTTCGCCGCAGCGGTGCAGTCGGCATTGGCGCCGATCGCCCAGGCCGCCAGCGAGGCGGGTATCGAGCTGCGCCTGCGGTGCATGGCGCAGGTCTGGCAGCTCAGCCTGAGCGGTCTGGCGGCCGCACTGGATCGCGTGCTGCCCGATGCGCTGAAGCGCCTGCGCCAACCGTCGATGGATGACTGGCGCGAAGCATCGAATCCGAAACTGGCCTCGCCCGGCGGGATGCTGTTGCGACAACTGCTGGAGCGGTTGCCCAACGCGTTGCAAGGTCTGGTCGCGCCGGTATCCGGTTTGGCTCCGGAGCAGCTTGCGCAGGCCTGGGCGGATCTGCAGGCGCAGGTGCGCTGGGATGCCTTCGTCGTGGGCCGTCCTTCAGCCGCAATTGGCGGGTGCCTGGCGCAACTGCCCGGCGAGGCGCATTTCGCCGCGCCTGCGACAGCCGTCGCGCGGCCGGCGCGGCGCTGGATCGAATCGCCTGGCCACGCGGATCAGGCGCTGCTGCTCTTCGCCGCGCAACCGGGGCTCGATGCGCCGGCAGAGGCCGCCTGGCGTCTGCTCGGCAGCCTGCTGCAGGGGGCGTTCTACAGCCATGTTCGCAGCGACCTGCAGCTCGGTTACGGGGTTTACTGCGGCTATCGGCAGGGAGGCGGGGAGGCGGGCTTGCTGTTCGCCGTGCAGTCGCCGAACACCGCCGTGGCGCGGATTCTCGAGCATCTGCAGACCTTCCTCGATGACCAGCGCGAGGGCCTCGCGCAACTGAGCGATGCGCAGCTCGATGCCTTTCGCCAGCCCCTTGCGGCGCAACTGCTGCAGCCTCCGGCGACCTTTCGTGCACTGGCCGAGGCGCGCTGGTCGCTGCATGCCCAGCCAGGCAAGCAGCCCGCCGAACAGGTCGCGCTCTGCGTGCAGCAACTGACGCGTGCGCAGCTGCTGGACGCCCTGGATGCCTTGCGCCAGGCCAAGGCCGGCTGGCTGGTACTGGCCAACGCGCCTCGCCCGGATGCGTGCTGGACGCTTGGCTGTGCGGTCGATTGACGCGCCTGTCTTCGCGGCTCCGGGCGCTTTTTTTTCAGTGAGTCACCCGTCATTCGAGGCTTTCAGCGGCTCGCCTTGACGCCCCTGGGCGAGCCATCTACTACCAATTGACGAGTCTGGGGCTGCCTGCAGAGGCATAGGCTAGCGCCTCAGTCATCGATGAATCGCGGCCCGCTCACCGAGCGGTTCAGCACAACAAAAGAGGTACGTATCATGATTTATGCCCAACCCAACACCGCCGGCTCCGTCCTCACCCTCAAGCCGCGCTACGGCAACTACATCGGTGGCGAGTTCGTGCCGCCGGTGGACGGCCAGTACTTCACCAACACCTCGCCGGTGAACGCCTCGGTGATCGGCGA
>DIEE01000032.1:9857-10310 GCA_002418465.1 Pseudomonas sp. UBA5782
CAAGGCCGTGCGCGAGACGCTCAACGCCGACGTGCCGCTGTCCGCCGACCATTTCCGCTACTACGCCGGCTGCATCCGCGCCCAGGAAGGCAGCGCCGCGGAGATCAACGAGCACACCGCGGCCTACCACTTCCACGAGCCCTTGGGCGTGGTCGGGCAGATCATCCCGTGGAACTTCCCGCTGCTGATGGCCGCCTGGAAACTCGCGCCGGCGCTGGCCGCCGGCAACTGCGTGGTGATGAAACCGGCCGAGCAGACGCCGCTGTCGATCACCCTGCTGGTGGAAATCATCGGCGACCTGCTGCCGCCGGGCGTGCTCAACATCGTCCAGGGTTTCGGCCGTGAAGCCGGCGAAGCGCTGGCCACCAGCAAACGCATCGCCAAGATCGCCTTCACCGGCTCCACCCCGGTGGGCTCGCACATCCTCAAGTGCGCCGCCGAAAACATCATCCC
>DIEE01000040.1:0-845 GCA_002418465.1 Pseudomonas sp. UBA5782
CGCTGGACGCCGTAGCGGGGGGCACGGGCGGCGCGCTGGGGCGCGGCGGTATGCAGACCAAGCTGCGTGCGGCGCGTCTGGCGGCGCGTTCGGGGGCCTATACGGTGATCGTCGGTGGGCGCATCGAGCAGGTGCTGGCCCGCCTCAAGGCGGGCGAGCTGCTCGGCACGCTGCTGGCGCCAGAGCGTGATCCGCTGGCGGCGCGCAAGCAGTGGCTGGCCGGGCAGTTGCAGACGCGCGGCACGCTGGTGCTGGATGCGGGTGCGGTCAAGGCGCTGCGCCAGGATCACAAGAGCCTGCTGTCGGTGGGGGTGAAGGCGATCCAGGGCAGCTTCCGCCGCGGCGAGATGGTCGTCTGCGTCGATCAGGAAGGGCGTGAGGTGGCGCGTGGCCTGGTCAACTACAGCGCCATCGAGGCACAGAAGATCCTCGGTCGCTCGTCCGATTCAATCGAGTCGCTGCTCGGTTACGTCAACGAGCCCGAGCTGGTGCATCGTGACAATCTGATCCTGCTGAGGGGCGTCGAATGAGGCGCGTGTGGCTCGCGGCGCTGCTGGCGTTTCCCGCTCTGGCGTCGGCCGAGCAGATCGGCGAGGTTGCCACGGTGTTCAAGTGGGTCGGCCCCAACGACAAGATCGTCGTCGAGGCCTTCGATGATCCGAAGGTCGAGGGCGTGACCTGCTATCTGTCGCGGGCCAAGACCGGTGGCGTGAAGGGTGGCCTGGGGCTGGCCGAGGACCGTGCCGAGGCGTCGATCGCCTGTCGCCAGGTCGGCGTCATCCGCTTCAAGGCCGAGCTCAAGGATGGCGAGGAAGTGTTCAAGGAGCGCACCTCGCTGGTGTTCA
>DIEE01000040.1:887-24964 GCA_002418465.1 Pseudomonas sp. UBA5782
GGCGAACAAGTTCGCCCCTGCAAGTTGGCAAATGACGCGCATAAAAAAACCGGCCATTGGCCGGTTTTTTCAAGAACATCACGCTCAGGCTGCAGCGGCTTCGCCGAGGGCCTTGATGTGAGCGTTCAGGCGGCTCTTGTGACGAGCAGCCTTGTTCTTGTGGATGATGCCTTTGTCGGCCATGCGGTCGATTATCGGTACAGCCAAGGTGTAGGCAGCCTGGGATTTTTCCAGGTCTTTGGCGTCGAGCGCCTTGACTACGTTCTTGATGTAGGTGCGAACCATGGAGCGCAGGCTGGCATTGTGGCTGCGACGCTTCTCAGCCTGTTTTGCGCGTTTTTTGGCGGAAGGGCTGTTGGCCACCGTCGAACTCCTCGAAACTTTGGGGGGATGCAAACAAATAAGGCCGCGAATCTTGCCGCCGCCGGGGTCGCTTGTCAAGCGCGATCGGAGACTGTCTGGACCTGGCCGACGAGCGTCGTCCGTCGGCAATGGCTTCGCTTCGAGATCACTGCGCTGGCGACGGCGCGCACTGTAACGGGTGCTTTATTTTCAGGCCAGCCCTAAACTCGGCGGCTTCTTTCGGCGCAGTGTCGCAGGGCCAGGCGCCGTGCGCTGCAGGTCGAACCGGCATGGCTATCGATACCTTATGAATCTACTCAAATCCCTGGCGGCGGTGAGTTCGCTGACCATGGTCTCTCGCGTGCTCGGCTTCGTGCGCGACACCATCATGGCGCGCATCTTCGGCGCCGGCGTCGCCACCGATGCCTTCGTCGTCGCCTTCAAGCTGCCCAACCTGCTGCGGAGGATCTTCGCCGAGGGCGCGTTCTCCCAGGCCTTCGTGCCGATCCTCGCCGAGTACAAGAGCCAGCAGGGCGACGAGGCGGCGCGGACGTTCGTCGCCTACGTCTCCGGGCTGCTCACGCTGGTGCTGGCGCTGGTGACCGCGTTGGGCGTGCTCGCCGCGCCCTGGGTGGTGTGGATCAGCGCACCGGGGTTCGCCGACGACGCGCAGCGCTTCGAACTGACCAGCGCGCTGCTGCGGGTGACCTTCCCCTACATCCTGCTGATCTCGCTGTCGTCGCTGGCCGGGGCGATCCTCAACACCTGGAATCGCTTCGCCGTGCCGGCCTTCGTGCCGACGCTGCTCAACCTGAGCATGATCTTCTTCGCCGTGTTCCTCACACCGTATTTCGACCCGCCGATCATGGCGCTCGGCTGGGCGGTGCTCGCCGGCGGCCTGTTGCAACTGCTCTACCAACTGCCGCACCTGAGGAAGATCGGCATGCTCGTGCTGCCGCGCCTGAGCTTGCGCGACAGCGGCGTCTGGCGGGTGATGCGGCAGATGGGGCCAGCGATTCTCGGGGTTTCCGTGGCGCAGGTATCGCTGATCATCAACACGGCGTTCGCCTCCTTCCTGCCGACCGGTTCGGTGTCCTGGATGTACTACGCCGATCGCCTGATGGAGTTGCCCACCGGAGTGCTCGGCGTGGCGCTGGGCACCATCCTGCTGCCGGCGCTCTCCAAGACGCACGCCCTCGGCGACCGCGACGAGTATTCGCGGCTGCTCGACTGGGGCCTGCGCCTGTGCCTTTTGCTGGCGCTGCCGTGCGCCCTGGCGCTGGCGATCATTGCCGAGCCGCTGACCGCGTCGCTGTTCCAGTACGGCGCCTTCAGCGCCCACGATGCGGCGATGACCCAGCGCGCGCTGATTGCCTATTCGATCGGACTGGTCGGTCTGATTCTGATCAAGATCCTCGCCCCGGGCTTCTATGCGCGGCAGAACATCCGCACACCGGTGCGCATCGCCATCTTCATTCTTGTCTTCACACAGATGATGAACCTGGCATTCGTCGTGCCGTTGCGGCATGCCGGTCTGGCCCTGGCGATCAGTCTGGGTGCCTGCCTGAACGCCGGTTTGCTTTATTGGCAGATGCGCAAGCAGCGGATGTTCGACCTGCAGCCGGGCTGGACGCCGTTCCTGATCAAGCTGGTGATCGCGGTGCTGGTGATGTCTGCGGTACTGCTCGCCGGCATCCGGCTTCTGCCGGGCTGGGATCAGGGCGACATGCTGTTGCGCCTGTTGCGCCTCGGCGCGCTGGTCGCCGCCGGTGTGCTGGCCTATTTCGGCAGCCTGGCGCTGCTCGGCTTTCGCCTGCATCACTTCGCGCGCCGTTCGCTGCACTGAAGTGTTCGCGCGCCGCGTGGCGAGCCGCCCGAATGCAGCCGCTGCGCCTGTCACCGGGCGTCCGCTGTGCGTATAATCGGCCACTTTGTGAGCAAGATGCGCGCTATGCAGCTGGTTCGAGGCCTACACAATCTGCGGCCCCAACATCGGGGTTGCGTCGCCACGATCGGGAATTTCGACGGTGTCCACCGCGGCCATCAGGCCATCCTGATGCGTCTGCGCGAGCGTGCCGCGGAATTGTCGCTGCCCAGCTGTGTGGTGATTTTCGAGCCGCAGCCGCGCGAGTTCTTCACTCCCGACACGGCGCCGCCGCGTCTGGCGCGCCTGCGTGACAAGCTCGAGCTGTTCGCCGCTGAAGGCGTGGACCGCGTGCTGTGCCTGGCCTTCAACCCGCGTTTGCGCGAGCTGAGCGCTGCGGCATTCGTTCAGCAGGTCCTGATCGACGGGCTCGGCGTGCGCCACCTGGAGGTCGGCGACGATTTCCGCTTTGGCTGCGATCGCGCCGGGGATTTCGAGTTTCTCCAGCGCGCCGGCGCGGCGGCGGGGTTCACCGTCGAGGCGGCGACCACCATCGAAGTGGACGGTCGGCGGGTCAGCAGCACGCGGGTTCGCGAGGCGCTGGCCGAGGGCGATTTCCCGCAGGCCCAGCGCCTGCTCGGCCGCCATTACGTCATTGATGGTCGCGTGCTGCATGGGCAGAAGCTGGCCCGGCAGCTAGGCTGGCCGACGGCGAACGTGCAGCTCAAGCGCGCCCGTGCGCCGTTTTCCGGGGTTTACCTGGTCAGCGCCTACGTGGATGGGCGCAAATGGCCGGGCGTGGCCAACATCGGCACGCGGCCCAGCGTCGACGGCGACGGCCGCGCGCATCTGGAGGTGCACCTGCTGAATTTCACTGGCGACCTCTACGGCAAGCGCATGCGGGTGGCGTTCCACCACAAGCTGCGCAACGAGCGCAAGTTCGCCTCGCTGGACGAGCTCAAGTCGGCGATCGGCGCCGATGTCGCCGCCGCTCAGGTTTACTGGCTGGGCGCGCCACTGCAGTGAGCGCGCCGGCATCCGCAATACACACATGATCAGCAGCACCGGCGGGGCCATGGTTCCGCACACGCAGAAATGAATTTGAACAGGCCGATGACATGACCGATTACAAAGCGACGCTGAACCTGCCGGAAACGGCATTCCCGATGAAGGCCGGCTTGCCGCAGCGCGAACCCCAGATCCTCCAGCGCTGGGACGAGATCGGCCTGTACCAGAAGCTGCGCCAGATCGGCGAGGGGCGTCCGAAGTTCGTGCTCCACGATGGCCCGCCGTACGCCAACGGCAGCATCCACATCGGTCATGCGCTGAACAAGATCCTCAAGGACATCATCACCCGTTCAAAAACCCTGAGCGGTTTCGACGCGCCCTACGTGCCGGGCTGGGACTGCCACGGCCTGCCGATCGAGCACAAGGTCGAGACCACCTTCGGCAAGAACCAGCCGGCCGACCTGACCCGCGAGCGCTGCCGCGCCTATGCCACCGAGCAGGTCGCCGAGCAGAAGGCCGGCTTCATCCGCCTCGGCGTGCTGGGCGAGTGGGACAACCCCTACCTGACCATGAACTTCGCCAACGAGGCGGGCGAGATCCGCGCACTGGCGGAGATCGTCAAGAACGGTTTCGTCTTCAAAGGGCTGAAGCCGGTCAACTTCTGCTTCGATTGCGGCTCGGCGCTGGCCGAGGCCGAGGTGGAGTACCAGGACAAGAAGTCCGATGCCATCGACGTGGCCTTCCCGATCGAGGACGCCGACAAGCTGGCGGCCGCCTTCAGCCTGGCCAGCCTGTCGAAGCCGACCAGTATCGTCATCTGGACCACCACGCCCTGGACCATTCCGGCCAACCAGGCGCTCAACGTGCACCCCGAGTTCACTTACGCGCTGGTGGATGTCGGTGACCGCCTGCTGCTGCTCGCCGAGGAACTGGTCGAAAGCAGCCTGCAGCGCTACGGCCTGCACGGCGAAGTGGTCGCCACCGCGCCGGGCGCGGCGCTGGAGCTGATCCGCTTCCGTCATCCGTTCTACGAGCGCTTCTCGCCGGTCTATCTGGCCGAGTACGTCGAGCTCGGCGCCGGCACCGGCGTCGTGCATTCCGCGCCGGCCTACGGCGAGGACGACTTCCGTACCTGCAAGCAGTACGGCATGAGCAACGACGACATCCTCAATCCGGTGCAGAGCAACGGCGTTTACGTCGACTCGCTGCCGTTCTTCGGTGGCCAGTTCATCTGGAAAGCCAACCCGGCGGTCGTCGCCAAGCTCGACGAAGTCGGCGCGCTGCTCAGGCACGACGTGATCAACCACAGCTACATGCACTGCTGGCGGCACAAGACGCCGCTGATCTACCGCGCCACCGCGCAGTGGTTCGTCGGCATGGACACCAAGCCGAGCGACGGCGCCACCCTGCGCGAGCGTTCGCTGGCGGCCATCGAAGACACCAGGTTCGTCCCGGCCTGGGGCCAGGCGCGTCTGCACAGCATGATCGCCGGGCGTCCGGACTGGTGCATCTCGCGCCAGCGCAACTGGGGCGTGCCGATCCCGTTCTTCACCCACAAGGAAAGCGGCGAGCTGCACCCGCGCACCGTCGAGCTGATGGAGCAGGTGGCCCAGCGCGTCGAGCAGGAGGGCATCGAGGCCTGGTTCAAGCTGGACGCCGCCGAGCTGCTCGGTGACGAAGCCGGCCAGTACGACAAGAGCCGCGATACCCTGGACGTGTGGTTCGACTCCGGCACCACCCACTGGCACGTGCTGCGCGGCTCCCACGCCGGCCTGGCGCATGCCGAGGGGCCGGCCGCCGACCTCTATCTGGAAGGCTCCGACCAGCATCGCGGCTGGTTCCATTCCTCGCTGCTCACCGGCTGCGCCATCGACGGCCATGCACCCTACAAGGAGCTGCTGACCCACGGGTTCACCGTCGACGAGCAGGGCCGCAAGCAATCCAAATCGCTGGGCAACGTGGTCGCGCCGCAGAAGGTAATCGACAGCCTGGGCGCCGACATCCTGCGCCTGTGGGTGTCGTCCACCGACTACTCGGGCGAGATGGCGGTGTCCGACCAGATCCTCCAGCGCAGCGCCGACGCCTACCGGCGCATCCGCAACACCGCACGCTTCCTGCTCTCGAACCTCAACGGCTTCGATCCGCAGAGGCACCTGCTGGCGGCCGAGGACATGCTCGCGCTGGATCGCTGGGCGGTCGACCGCACACTGCTGCTGCAGCGCGAGATCGTCGAGGCGTACGACGAGTACCGCTTCTGGAACGTCTACCAGAAGGTGCACAACTTCTGCGTTCAGGAGCTGGGCGGTTTCTACCTCGACATCATCAAGGACCGTCAGTACACCACCGCCGCGGACAGCGTGGCGCGGCGCTCCTGCCAGACCGCGATGTACCACATCGCCGAGGCGCTGGTGCGCTGGGTGGCACCGATCCTGTCGTTCACCGCCGACGAGATCTGGCAGTACCTGCCGGGCGAACGCAACGAATCGGTGATGCTCAACACCTGGTACGAGGGCCTTGCCGAGCTGCCGCTGGGCTTCGACCTGGACCGCGCCTTCTGGGAGCAGGTCATGGCCGTGAAGGTTGCGGTCAACAAGGAACTGGAGAACCAGCGCAACGCCAAGACCATCGGCGGCAACTTGCAGGCGGACATCGTGCTGTTCGGCGAGGCGGCGCTGGTCGAGGTGCTGAACAAGCTGGGCGACGACCTGCGCTTCGTGCTGATCACCTCGCGCGTCGATGTACAGCCGCTGGAACAGGCGCCCGCCGAGGCGGTGCAGAGCGAACTGCCGGGCCTCAAGCTGCTGGTGCGCAAGTCGATCTTCGAGAAGTGCCCGCGCTGCTGGCACTTCCGCGACGACATCGGCGTCGACCCGGCGCATCCGGAAATCTGCGGCCGTTGCGCGAGCAACGCCTTCGGTCCCGGCGAGGTTCGGCATTTTGCCTGATCGCCTTCCTGCCGGCAGACGGGGCGCGCTCGGCGTGCCCCACGACCTTTGGTTGCATCTGGAGACTGTATGACGTCCCGCTTCGGCAAACTTCCCTGGTTATGGATCAGCGTGCTGGTGTTCGTTCTCGACCAGGCCTCGAAGTTCTACTTCGAGGGAAGCCTGCGGCTGTACCAGCAGATCGTGGTGATTCCCGACTATTTCAGCTGGACCCTGGCCTACAACACCGGCGCGGCGTTCAGCTTCCTCGCCGACGAGTCCGGCTGGCAGCGCTGGCTGTTCGCGCTGATCGCCATCGGCGTCAGCGCCGTGCTGGTGGTCTGGATGAAGCGCCTGAAGCGCGACGAAACCTGGCTGGCCATCGCTCTCGCGCTGGTACTGGGCGGCGCGCTGGGCAACCTGCTCGATCGCATGCTGCTCGGCCACGTGGTCGACTTCATCCTCGTGCACTGGCAGAACCGCTGGTATTTTCCGGCCTTCAACCTGGCCGACAGCGCGATCACCGTGGGCGCCATCATGCTGGCGCTGGACATGTTCAAGACCAAGAAGTCTGGAGAAACCGTACATGACTGAGCAGCGTATCGGCTCGGACACCCGCGTTACCCTGCATTTCGCCCTCAAGCTGGCGAACGGCGATGTGGTGGATACCACCTTCGACAAGCAACCGGCGACCTTCAGTGTCGGCGACGGCAACCTGCTGCCCGGCTTCGAGCAGGCGCTCTACGGCCTCAAGGCGGGCGACAAGCGCAGCCTGACGGTGGAGCCCGAACATGGCTTCGGCCAGCCCAACGTGCAGAACGTGCAGGTCATGCCGCGCGGTCAGTTCGAGGGCATGGAGCTGTCCGAAGGGCTGCTGGTGATTTTCAACGACGCCGCCAACACCGAGCTGCCGGGCGTGGTCAAAGCCTTCGACGACAAGCAGGTGACCGTCGATTTCAACCACCCGCTGGCTGGCAAGCAGCTGACCTTCGATGTCGAGATCATCGACGTCGTCGCCCTGTAAGATCTATCGAGACGGTGGGTCGGGCATAGCCTCGGTCCACCGTAGCCCCTTTGAACCCAGGGGGAGCAGAGGCAGTTAAACTGCCCGTCCAAGCCCCGTGCGCCGAGATTCGTCATGCTCATCAAACTCGCCAATCCCCGCGGCTTCTGCGCCGGCGTCGACCGCGCCATCGAGATCGTCAACCGTGCCCTTGAGGTGTTCGGCCCGCCGATCTACGTGCGTCACGAAGTCGTGCACAACAAGTTCGTGGTGGAGGATCTGCGTTCGCGCGGTGCGGTGTTCGTCGACGAACTGGATCAGGTGCCGGACAACGTCATCGTCATCTTCAGCGCCCACGGCGTGTCCCAGGCGGTGCGCCAGGAGGCCGACAGGCGCGGCCTGAAGGTATTCGACGCCACTTGCCCGCTGGTGACAAAGGTGCACATGGAAGTCGCGCGCTACAGCCGCGATGGCCGTGAATGCATCCTCATCGGCCACGAGGGGCATCCGGAAGTGGAGGGCACCATGGGGCAGTACGACAGCGCCAACGGGGGCTCGATCTATCTGGTGGAGGATGAGGAGGATGTCGCGTCCCTGACGGTGCGCGATCCCGAATCGCTGGCCTTCGTCACCCAGACAACGCTGTCGATGGACGACACCAGCCGGGTGATCGATGCGCTGCGGACGAAATTCCCCGCCATCGGCGGCCCGCGCAAGGACGACATCTGCTACGCCACGCAGAACCGCCAGGACGCGGTCAAACAGCTCGCCAGCGAGTGCGATCTGGTCCTGGTGGTCGGCAGCCCCAACAGCTCCAACTCCAACCGCCTGCGCGAACTGGCCGAGCGCATGAGCACCCCGGCCTATCTCATCGATGGCGCCGAAGACATGAAGCGCGAGTGGTTCGAAGGTACCCGGAAGATCGGCATCACCGCCGGCGCCTCGGCCCCGGAAGTACTGGTGCGCGGCGTGATCGAACAACTCCACGCCTGGGGCGCCAGCGGCGCCGAAGAACTGCTCGGCCGGCCGGAGAACATCACGTTCTCGATGCCGAAGGAGTTGCGGGTAAAGGCGATCTAGGCTGCTTTACCCGCTTCGCGAATTACTTCCAGCAATCGTTAACGCTAGCACCCGAGGCACTCACGCCACGGGTGCCGATAGCGTTCAGGGTCAGGTTTCCGCATTTGGTGTCTGCGGTTTGCGAGCCCTGAGGAGTGGCCGTCAAGGTGTAACCGCCGTCGTTGTTAACTTTGCTCACGGCCAGTTTGTATTTCCCGGTAGACGATAGCGCCGATGACGTTGCGTCGTTGCCCGTTCCGCTGGTCGTGGTGCTTGGAAGGTTCAGTTTCCCCAATTCACCAGCAGCACTGACGTAACTATTATTCTGCGCAAAATAGCGCTCTTCCCTAGCAGCTGCCTCGTTCAATAGCGCCTGACCCTCGGTACGGTTACTGCGCAGTATGTACTGCTGATAACTTGGGTAGGCAATAGTGGCAAGAATACCAATGATCACTACGACGATCATAACCTCAATGAGTGTAAATGCAGCTTGATACTTGGCTTTCATAAATATCCTTCTATTGATTAATACTCTACTTTTCATTTGTCAGAGCTCATCGTTAGAGGGTTGGAGGCGCCAGCTTTGACGGCCATTCGAATTGTTTCCCGCCGCAATTGCTATCGGTTTGCCTGTCGTATCGTAGAGATTCCCGTCGCTGATGGTGGTGTCGCCTCCTGCGGTCTCTATCCCTGATACCACTGAGTCGCTCAAGTTATCACCTGTATTGACTTTTCCGTCGCCATTAATGTCAAAAACATTATAAAGAGTCTTGCCGCCAGTGTATGGATTTATCCCATATGTTATCCCGGTGAGGCCTGCCGAACAGACGTCGCTGTTTGGTGTAATAGTGGAGAAAATAAGGCCATCTCCATACAGGTTCATGCTGTACACCATCCGCTCTCCGGCTGTCAGATCGAAGTACCAACCCCATCTATCGACATTTGCATCCGCTGTGCCACTGGATGAATACCACGTGGCTGTATTGGCGGTCAGTAAGCGCACAGCTTTGGTAGTTCCCTCTACCGTTGTGGTTGATGAACTGAGTGTTTGGGCTAATAAGTTCGTGCGGGTCTTACTAGTCGTCGAACTGCTATCAGCAACTTGGCCAGCCGTCTGGCGGTCCCATACACCATACATCGTTTGTGTCTGGTTGCTTGCCTTGTCAGTAATTCCTAAATATCGGCCTGTGCCGAAGGTTACCAGGTAACCGAGTCCAGTCGGATGGCGCACCAGGCTTGGTGCTGCTGTTACTGGTTGGCGAACACCAGCTGCATTTCTTGCGACATACAGCGGGTTTCCGCTGAAAGATACCTTTAGTTTGTTTGCTGCGGCTGTCGCCGCAAAAGGTTTTTCCGCTGCGGTGTCTAGTAGATCAAATCGCCAGATATTACCGAGTACGTCCCCTGCATAGGCATAATCGATAATCCCGTCACTATTGAAGTCCGCGGTGCGAATGGCGGAGAGGCCATTACTCCCTAATGTTTCGCCCTGTTCCGCGGTTGGGGTTACGGTAAGTTTTTTGATCAGATTTCCGGTCTTGATGTTCAATATCAGAAGCGCCGCTCCATTGCTCGAGCTGTTATAGCCATTAGATATGAGCACCGCCCATTCTCCCGTATGGAGTCTGGATACAGTCGGTTTTGGAAGCGTATATCCCAAGGCTCCGTCATTAGCGCTTGTATATTCCCAAAGGAGTTTTGGCGAGCTGGGGGTGGTGATGTCGAGCGCAAAGACCTCCCGTCCCCCCGCGCCTAAAGAACCAACTAGGACGGTATGCCACTGGTCATCATAATAAACATCCGTTACCACCGAAGTACCGTCGACATAGTACTGGTGAGGCGTGCTTTCTTTACCATAGTTTACATCTGTGAGGATGTTAAGTTTGGGGATTACTGCTGTCGGAATAAAGGCGAACTGCTCTATACCGGATGTTGCATTAAAAGCGTGGAGCATTCCATCATTCGCGCCTAAATATAACATTGGAGTGCGAGTTTTCAAATCGCTTTGGAAGGTTGCATATTTGGCTGCTGTTCCGTCGATGGTGCCTGCGCGATAAGCTAGGTACTGAGCACCTTGAACAAGGATAGGAGATGAGTTAATTACATCGCCAAGCTTTGTTGCTCCCTGCTTCCTATTACGCAAAGTGCTGCAGCCTGTCAGTGAAGCACACGAGTCTCCTCTTATAAAGGCTGTCCTAGCTTCGCCATAGTTGTCAGTTGTTCCAGATTTGTTCTGATTAAGCAGTGCTTGAAGGTCTTGCCCATTGAAGCTCTTCTCATGCAAGTTTTCCCATGTGAAGCTTTGGAAGCCGTTGTCATTTGCGCTGTTAGCCATATAGATATTTCGAGTGTTGGGTAATTTGCTAGCCGCTTTCCATTCAGTGGTAGTAGCTATGCTAGTGGTAGTGCTCCCATTGGCTGTTGTGGTTACGGTCGAGTTCTTTTCCTTGATCACATCTCCAGTCCAACCGTCTATGTCAAAGGTAGTGCGATATACATAGGTGCCGGCGCTGGCAGTGTTCTGTTGAGAGCTATCGACCGAAGGTTTGCTTACTGAGTAGTTTCGCTGGCTTATATCGCTAAAGGCTTTGTTCAGTTGATCCTTCAGTGTAAGTGCGTTCGTAACAAGGAAATAATTGTCAGGAACTCCATCTTTGTCAGTGTCAGGATCTGCCGCTGTTGTTCCGTACTTGGCCGCGTACCATAGTGGATTTTCCAAGAAGGTGGCGTTTGCTTTACTCGCGGGGGTAAATGTACGGGAAGCAGATATGGGCAGGTATGCACACGCTGCGTTTGAAAGATTTTGTATGCACCACCCAGGATCACGGCCACTCGGAGTATTTAGTTTGTATGCCTTGTCTTGAGCCTGGCTCGTATCGTTATCTCTGACCTCTACATAGGTACCGTCGGCGGTCGTTCCGGAAATAACATATCCCATGTGCTGGATAATGTCGCCAGAAGCAACTTGAGAGTCCATCGCTATACTTAGCTGGTATTGGTTTGCGTTCCTTACAACTCTCAATGTGTAAAGTACGAACGCATCCATGTCATGGTCACTGCCTTGCTCTACGTCCTCGTAATTTATCCGGAAGCTCGCATAAGGTAGGCCGTTATTAATTAGTGCATTGCAATCCTTTCCGGAAGTGGGGCAGCTGGGGTCCGTGTTGGCAATAGATTCTACGTAGAAGTCTACTATCTGGTCGGTGGGCTGAAATGCACCGTTTGTATCTATTGATCTATTGTCGGAGTTGGTACTTCCCACCGACTTGGCAAAAGGTACGACTGTTACGGTTGCGCTCCCAACTGGAAATTTGATGGTGGGAAGCGGAGATGCAAGTGCAATTGAATAAGTAAGAAGATTTTTGTCGCCGCCAATTTTTGTATTGGCGCCAAAGTTCGAGATCGCGGCGGAGTAATAGGTGCCTTGCTTAGTCGGTTCTTGGGGCGCAAGGCCGCGAACAGTGGATAGGTTAGTTACATCCTTTGCTGTCGGAGCACCATCGCTGACATCATTTGATTCTCCGATGAAGATGTTTTTTGTGCCGCCGCCTTCTTTTGTCCAAACTTTGTCCGCTTCTGTGGATACATTGAGGCTAAGATTCAGATCGTCCGTTACGCTGGTGTCCCAGTGACTACCGGGTAACTTATAATCGTAAGAAGGGTTTATGTCGCTTATTACCGTCATTGCGGGCACTGAACAACTTGCATAGCCCGCGCCCCCGCTGGATGCAGCGGTATAAGGGGGTTGCCAGGTATCGAGCTTCGGAAGATCGAGCGTGGTTTTGTCCTTGCCTGTTGTGCTGTTGTAGTTATATGCGCTGGTGGGACTAGTGGCGCCAGCAAAGTAGCGCATCGTCTCGTACATCATCTCGCCAATAGGGTTTCCCCACATATAGCAAGGTGTGCTGGGATTCGTTTGTGTCATTGCTCGGTTTGCCAGCAAGCCGCAACCGTATCCCCAACTGCTATAGCTGTAATCAATAATGCTGAATTTGTCGATGGTGGATACAATGCCATTGGTTATTGTGCTTGATGTGTCGCAATTCGAACCAGACTTGAAGCAGAACTGTCCTGTTGCAGAGTTATATTCTTTAGAGAAACTCTGTAGCTTACTGCGGAGTACGCCCCCGCTCATGTTCTTCTGATAGGAGCCTGATACGAGCCCAAAATACATTTTATTGGAGGCGCCGTAGTCGTGAAGTATTCCTGTCGGTTTATAATGGGATCCGTAAGCTACGCAATTAGTCTCTCTGTAGTTTACGTTGTCTGGGCAAACACTAACTTTGACATTTTTATCTTCAAGCGTGCTGATTTGTCGATTTGGGTTTGGCGGGCTCCAGTAAACTCTAAAGTTGGCATCCCCAGTTAATTCTCTATGTCGTAAGGTGAAGCTATAGGTCGAGCCCTGAGTTAGCGCTACAGAGATAATGTTACCTGCGCCTCCACTATTGGAGGCTCCATTCGCACCGTAGCGGCCAGCAGTGGCACTGCTGATTGTGAAGTCCACAGCATCATCACCGTCAACTGAGATGTAATACGTTCCGGTGCTCGGGGCCGTCAATGTTCCTGTCAATTTGGAGTGGTAGTAATCATCCTTGTTAGAGGTTGCGCAAGAGGAGGATGCTGCTGGGTTAGTGAAGGGGTTGATGTATCTTGCGCCTGAATCGAATGTAGATGAAGGGGTGTAGGTACCTGTTCCGCAGAGAGTGCTGTTGCTCGTGTAGGTTGTTGAGTTGAATATATTATCCATCTCGGTTTTATTGCCGGTATTTACGGCATTGGTGTCTTTCCAGATGGTTATATTTGCATTGGATATTGCACTTCCAGGCATAACTGCCCAGCTACTTTGAGGGCCGCGCGAGGTACAAGTGCCTCCATCGCAATCGTCCCCACCTACGGGGCTTTGTTTAGAGACCCAGTTCCATATTCTAAATGTTGTATTTGATAATGTTCGAAGCTGTGGAGTGCCGCCACTGGTTAGAGACACTACTGCGAATAGATGGCGGTAACCGGATACAGGCTGACTTAGGGGGGTGTAGTCTGAAATTAAGTAGCCGTCTTTCGTTTGGCTTTCATATTCCTTCCCCCAGGTATGTGCATCTCGTGGAATGAATGCACCCTGCAGAACGGTCTCCGTGGCTGAGTCCGTAGAACGATAGCCACCATATAGAACCTTCCGCAATGCGTCCATGCGAGAGGTCGCCAAATAGTTCAGGTAATCGCCGCTCCATTGAGCAGAGCAACGCTTGGTTGTTGTCGCGGCTGCTACTGTAAATTTGTCACCGTCATAGGTGTAGCATGAGTTGGAGTTGAAATAGCCGTAGTAGTCGATGCCGCCTTGGGATTTCGAGAGATAACCTTTGTATCCTACGTCAAGTATCCCGTCGCCATTTAGGTCGGATGCGTCGTTGTATGCTTCGTAATAAAGCTTATGGTCTTTCCCCATTACCAACATATTCAGAGGGGGAACCGACTCACTCAGAAATAGCGGTGTCTGAGAGATATCTATATCAGCTTTGGCGTTAGTAAGTATCAGAGCAAGACTGAAGAGTAATGCTTTTGCGTGAGACATTTTTATCTCCAGTCAGGTTAGTTGTAAATTACAGCAATGACAGACCGAACACATAAGGCATTAGGCCCACAGCTTTTGCTAGCGCCTGTGCCCTGAAATGCCTGGGCGTTAATTTCATAGTAATTAACACAATTGTTACCGCTTAAGTAGTCTTCGCTTTGTGTGCATTTTGTTTGGATGGCGCCGACACTGGTGGCGTCGCGGACATACCAGCGAGCGGTTCTGTCCAGTGATGTAGTGCCATCCAAGCCGTTGTAAGCGATATAGCCTTTTCCGGTTGATGTCGTGAAATAAGTTTTATAGCCATCTGCCGTGTTAGGAACCCGTTCTTGCACGCACAGGGCCGTGGGGGTCGTAGACGTACAGACTTCAGGCGCGATATTGGTATTGGCCAGACGTCGCTCCGCTTCGCGCTGCGCGGATTCCGCTGCTGATCTTAATCGTTTCTCTTCCAGCAAATTTCCGGTGATGCGTGATTCAAGGGTAACTTCGCGCATGCTGGTTACCGCGAGAAGAGTGATGATCAAAAGCATGATCAATGCTACGAACAGCACCGCTCCGTGCTGTTTTTTTGGCGTAGGTACGTCGAGCCTCATGGCATCAAGTTCCGTAGTGTCATGCTGTTGTTGACGAGTTGATAAAGTTTGTCATCCGGCACAGTGCAATCGGCGCTGGCATCCCCAAGTTTTATCCAGTCGCAATAGGCCTGGCTATTGACGCCTTGGCGTAGATTGTTCTGACTGGTCAGTAATACGTAATACCTGATGCTCCCAATGGGGCTGGTTCCAGGGGTTTGTGTGTAGCTGGTTACTTCTTTGGTGCCTGCTGCGCCGATGCCAAAGTCGAAGTGAACTCCAGCGACGCCTTCGACTAATGTGGTGCCGTTACAGAGGAGATTGCCGTTACTAACGGTAATTTTCTCAACGAACGGTTCAGTAGGTTCGGTATACGGCGCATTGATCGAAGCTGCATTGGCAGAGCTTACGCCCGTTCCCGCGCAATCCAGTTCACTGGCCGTTCGCGGCTGATAACGAATACAAATTGTGCTGCTATCTACTCGCGATACAGCCTGGCCAGCTACCGAAAATGCACAGGTTTCCGATCCCGTACTTGCCGTTAAAGTTTGAACTGGAAAGGCCTCTTCTAGGGTGACATCAGGCCGACGCCGGTAACCGGCTTTGGAGAGTTGTCGATCTAGCAGCATCAACGTGAATCGGCCATTTTCCTGGTTAGCCGACTGACCTTGCTGAAAGAGGTAGTTGCTTTTATTGTCGATATATATCTGGGTAACGCCAAGTATCAGGAAGCTGCTAATCGCCAAAGCCACCATGAGCTCTACGAGAGATAGACCAAGTTGTCCATGCCGGAAATTCATTGAGTGAGTCCTAGAGTTCGGCGCGCAAGCGATAGTGGCAAATAGTTTTGTCGTCGTTGGCTCCCGCATTTGTGTCCATGCATTCGCCATCTTTAACCCTCCACGCCAACTGGATCTCGATGGTAGAACCGCTTGCGCAGACTCCTGGCGTGGCTGAGCGGCAGACGTGGAAATCGCTGCTCAACAAGTTCGTTGCGTCGGGCAGTGCTGCCTTCGCACGCTCTGCCCAACACCCCAGACGCTGAGAGGCGGAGCTAGGAAGAGGCGCGCAGGTAGTTGCTGCCGAAGGAAACGTCGCACCCGCTGCCTTGTAGTAGCCCGACGAACTGGCGGGTAGGCCAGTGGTGGACAGCACGGATGAGTCGGCCCGCATCATTTCCATCAAGTCATCGGCAAGCATTGCTGCCGTGTTGCGTTGAACCGAATCCTGGGTGTAGGCGATGGTTCGCCCTTGCATGGCAACCATGCCGAGTACGCCGATGCAGATCAGCACGACGGTGACGAGGACTTCGATCATGCTGAACCCTAGGCTGTGACGAAATGCGTGCATGTGAACCCTCACAGATTGACGCTGCTCATATGTACCCGCCCAGACAGCTCGGTTTTGACGATGTATTTGATGCTGGTATTGGTGCTGGCGAAGTTGACGACCATTGCTGCAGCTGTTCCGTCGGACTTGAACACAACGCTGGTGACGCTATCTTCCGGAGTTGCGGTAACGCTGCCAGGGACACTCATGCTGCGTATGTCGCTGCCGCCTTGGGCCGCTTTCCAGCTGCTCCCACTTTGCGTCACCGTCACTGAGGCTCGCTTGTTTATCGCATCCTCGCGTGCCGACATCAGCAGTCGGTAGAACTCGGATGCTGAGCTTTGCAGTCGATTGCTTTCTATGAGCCGGGTGAACGAAGGGACGGCGATGGATGCAAATATCCCGAGGAGAGCGACAACGATCATCAGCTCGATCAGTGTGAATCCGGACGATGTATTTCTTTTGCGCATGAACAGCTCCTTTCTCGCGCGTACATATGCACCATGTCCGGGGCAATTTCCCATGAAGGGGGACGAGTGGATCAGCGAGGCGGATAACTGGCAGACGGCTCATTCGCACCGGTATCCGCCGGCTTGTGCGACCGCGGTGGGATTCAACGTCCGGGCCCTTCCCTGGCGATTGAGTTTGACCTGCCAGTCAACCTCATGATCAGCATTGCAGGATGAGAATGTGCCGTTGCTGACAACCGCCAATCCGCTGGATTGAAACCGTATCTTTTGCGAAAGGCCGGCCCACTTCAGTTGCATGCCGCTGTTCACCGCCGTGAATGTCAACGGTTCCGAGCCGCTTTCCGGAAAGTGCATCAACCAACCTTTGTTCCATGCGTTGTCGCATTGCGAGCCGTCACTAGAGCCGCATAGCTCCACTTCATGGCGGTTTTCCACGGCATACGCGCGTGCTGTATGAAGCGCTGAAATCAGCTGGTTGTGCAGTGCTTCACTGCGATTGCGTTGTACCAATTGGGAAAACGCCGGCATGGCTAACCCCAAAAGGATTACAAGTAATGAAATGACGACGAGTAGCTCCAGTAGGGTGAAACCTTTCAATTGATCTGAATTCATTGCGCAAGCCCCTTTGCTCTTATGATGGCGGCCTTCCTGGCCGCCTTTTTCCTTGTAGTTCCGGGCGGGACAATTTCAATCGGTGCGGGCGTGACCCGTTGACGCGTGGGGGATGGTTTTGAGCAAGGTTCTGGTGGTGGGTGGTGGGGCAATCGGCTTGTTGAGCGCGCGGTTGCTGGCCGAGCAGGGCTACGAGGTGAGCCTGCTGGAGAAGGGCGATGCCGGGCGCGAGTCTTCCTGGGCGGGGGGCGGCATCGTTTCGCCACTTTATCCGTGGCGCTACAGCGCGGCGGTGACGGCGTTGGCGCACTGGTCGCAGGACTATTACCCGCACCTTGCCGAGCAGTTGTTCGAGGAAACCGCGATCGATCCCGAGGTGCACGTCACCGGCCTCTACTGGCTGGATCTGGATGACGAGCCGCTGGCGCTGGCCTGGGCACGGGAGCAGGGCCGGCCGCTGCAGTCGGTGGACATCGCGGCGGTGCACGCTGCGGTTCCGCCGCTGGGTGAGGGTTTCGCCAGTGCGATTCACATGAGCGGCGTGGCTAACATCCGCAATCCGCGGCTGGTGCGCTCGCTGCGCGCCGCGGTGCTGGGGATGCCCAACGTCACGCTGCGCGAGCATTGCCCGGTGACGGGGTTCATCCGCGAGAACGGGCGGATTCGCGGCGTGCTTACCGAGCAGGGCGAAATCCGCGCCGATCAGGTGGTGCTGGCGGCGGGTGCCTGGAGCGCCGAGCTGCTGGCGACGCTGGATGTCGAGCTGCCGGTGGAACCGGTGAAGGGGCAGATGATCCTCTTCAAGTGCGCCGACGATTTTCTGCCGAGCATGGTGCTGGCGAAGGGGCGCTACGCGATTCCGCGCCGCGACGGGCACATCCTGGTGGGCAGCACGCTGGAGTACGAAGGCTTCGACAAGACGCCGACCGACGAAGCCTTGGCCAGCCTGAAGGCATCGGCCATCGAGCTGCTGCCGGCATTGGCGGATGCCGAGGTGGTCGGCCATTGGGCGGGCTTGCGGCCGGGGTCGCCGGAAGGCGTTCCCTTCATCGGCCGGATGCCGGGGCACGAGGGGCTGTGGCTGAACTGCGGGCATTTCCGCAACGGGCTGGTGCTGGCGCCGGCGTCGTGCCAGTTGCTGGCGGACCTGATGGCCGGGCGCGAACCGATCATCGATCCCACGCCTTACGCGCCGGCGGGGCGGTTGTAGGGTTCGTTACCGAGGCGAGGGGCGGGCCATTTGCTGCCGGCCCCCATCGCGTCAATCCAGGCCGAGCTTCTTCAGCCGGTAGCGCATAGAACGGAAGGTCAGGCCCAGGCGCTGGGCGGCTGCGGTGCGGTTCCAGCGGGTTTCCTCGAGTGCCTGCATGATCAGCTTGCGCTCGATCTCTTCCAGATGGTCTTCGAGATTGTCCACCTGCGCCAGGTTGCCTTCGGTGGCATCGCCTGCACACGGGGTATCGGCGAGGCGTAGGTCCTCGGGCTTGATCTGTTCGTCTTCGCACAGCGTGTAGGCGCGTTCGAGCATGTTCTCCAGCTCGCGCACGTTGCCGGGAAAACGGTAGCTCTTGAGCTTCTCCAGGGCGTCGGCGTGCAGCGTGGCAGGCTGGCTGCTGGCCGAGGCGAGCTGGCTGAGCATGTTCGCTGCGAGCAGGGGGATGTCCTCGCGACGTTCGCGCAGCGAGGGCACGCGCAGCTCGATGACGTTCAGCCGGTAGTACAGGTCCTGGCGGAAACGTCCGGCGGCGACTTCCGCGGCGAGGTCCTTGTGGGTAGCGCAGAGCACGCGCACGTCGAGCACCACTTCCTGCTGGCCACCCACGGCACGCACGGCCTTTTCCTGGATCGCACGGAGCAGCTTGACCTGCATCGGCAGCGGCAGGTCGGCCACCTCGTCGAGGAACAGCGTGCCGCCATTGGCTGCCTGGAACAGGCCCTGCTTGTCCTCGATGGCACCGGTGAAGCTGCCCTTCTTGTGGCCAAAGAACTCGCTTTCCATCAGCTCCGAGGGGATCGCCCCACAGTTCACCGGGACGAACGGCTGCTCGCCGCGCGGGCCGCGCTCGTGGATCAGCCGGGCGACCAGCTCCTTGCCGGTGCCGGATTCGCCGCTGATGTAGACCGGCGCCTGGCTGCGCGCGAGTTTCTCGATCTGCTTGCGCAGGGTGCGCATCGGCGGCGAGTCGCCGATCAGCCGCTCGTCGACGCTGGCCGGGTCGCTGCCCGGGGCATGCAGGCGCAGCGCGGTGGCCACCAGTTCGCGCAGGCGGGCGAGGTCCACCGGCTTGGTCAGGAAGTCGAAGGCGCCGGCTTTCAGCGCATTGATCGCGGTATCCAGGCTGCCGTAGGCAGTGATCATCGCCACCGGAACCTGCGGATGACGCTGCTGGATGTACTGCACCAGCTCCTGGCCGGTGCCGTCGGGCAGGCGCATGTCGGTGAGGCACAGGTCGAAGGGTTCGCGCGCCAGCCAGTCGCGCGCCTCCTTGACGTTGCGCGCGCTGCGCGTGTCCAGCTTCATCCGTCCCAGGGTGATTTCCAGGAGTTCGCGGATATCGGGCTCGTCGTCGACGATCAGGGCTCTCTGTCGAGCGGTCATGGTCAGCTCAGTTTGCGCGGGTGGGCGAAGGTGACGCGGAAGCAGCTGCCGCCCCCTTCGCGGGGTTTGTAGTCGAGGCGCGCCTGGTTGCTTTCGCACAGCTCGCGGGAAATATACAGGCCCAGGCCGGTGCCCTTGTTTTCGGTGGTGTAGAACGGCTCGAAGATATGTTCGATCTGTTCGCGCGGTACGCCAGGCCCGTCGTCCAGTACCTCGAGCACCGGCAGGTCGCTGTCGGCGTCGCGGTACAGGCGCAGCCAGACCTGGCCGCGATCGTTGTTCTGTGCACTGTAGCGCAGTCCGTTCTCGATCAGGTTGGTCAGCACCTGGGTCAGCTGGTGCGGGTCCATGCGTGTCTGCAGGCTGCTGCCGTGGGTCTCGATGTGCAGGGTCTGGTTCGGTCCCGATGCGCTGCGGTATTCGCCGACGAAACGGTGCAGCCAGTACTTCAGGTCGAGCAGTTGCGGCTCGGCCTGGCGCCGGCGCGACAGTTGCAGCACGTTCTCGATCACCAGGTTCATCCGCCGCGAATGGTCCTGGATGATCTGCGCCAGGCGCTTGTCCGGCGGCTCCAGGCTTTCCGATTCCTGCAGCAGCTGTGCGGCATGGCTGACGGCGCCGAGCGGGTTGCGGATCTCGTGGGCGATGCCGGCGGTCAGGCGGCCGAGCGAGGCCAGCTTGAGCTGCTGCGCCTGCTGGGCGATCTGCGAGATGTCCTCGAGGAACACCAGCACCTGCTGCTCCTCGCCGCGCTGCAGGGCGATGAAGCTGGGCTGCAGGATCGGCCCGCCGGGCACCGCGACGATGCTGCGCGGCAGCATCGTCGGGTTGTCACCCCATTGCTGCAGGCGGTCGACCAGCGTCGGGCAGCGGCTCTGCAGGTGTTGGCCGGCGAGCTGGTCGCTGCCGAGCAGGTTCAGCGCGCCCTGGTTGGCCAGCAGCACCTGGCGCTGCTCGTCGAGCACCAGGATGCCGGTGCGCATGCGCTGCAGGATCAATGCGTTGAGCGTCTCCAGGTTGGCGACGTCGCTGGCGCGCTGCTCGGCCAGCGACTCGGAAAGGCGTACGCGCTTGCTCAGCGCCTGGACGAACAGTGCGGCGGCGAAGCACAACGCGCCGAGCGCGCCGACCTGGACGAACTGCGCGGCGGCGGCCGGGCGGCTGAGGCTCAGGTAGAAGGTCAGGTAGATCATGCCGATCGCCGCCACCGCCGCGATCAGCAGGCCGATGCGCCCGCGCAGCAGGATGTTGGCGATCGCCACGGCGACGATCATCAGGTTGCCGATGCCGCTCGGCGCACCGCCGGCGGCGTAGAACAGCATCGACAGCAGGGAGACGTCGAACATTGCCAGGCTGAACACTTGGAGCAGGTGGCGTGGGCGTTGCAACAACACGGCGACGAGGATGTTGAGGATCAGGTACAGCCAGCTTCCGTAGCGGAACAGCGGCCCCTTCGCCAGGTCGAGCAACTGGTCGTCGAGCTCGCTGGAGATGAGCAGCACGAGCACCAGGCCGATGGCCAGCCGGTACAGGTGATAGAGGCGGAAAATGCGCCGGGCGGAAGCGCTGCTCAGCTGCAGGGCGTCATCGAACACCGGGCTTGGCGCCTTGTTCGAGGTGTTTCTGGCTGCAGTACCAGCGTTCGCCCTGTGCCAGTGCATCCTCGCGCGGCAGGTGGATGTTGCAGTGCGCGCAGCGAACCATCGGCGTGGCGTTTTCGGTCTTCTCCACCGGCCGGGCAGGGCGCATCGCCCTGCGCCACAACCAGTAGGCTGCCGCGATCAGTGCGGCCCAGAGCAACAGACGAAACATGCGTAACGCTCGCTAGATGAGGAAAGGCCCGCAGTTTAGCCAAGCGCGAAGGGCGAGCACAGCGATGAACGCATCGTCCCGGACCGCCGATGGCCGAAGCGCTGTTACCGGCTGGCGGGATACGGGACAATGGGGCCGGGTGCGTTGCCGTTCTCGTCCGACCCCGGCGGCCGGCGTGGCCGCCAATGAACGGTGACGGACCCTGGCAGGTGCCTCTTTTCGCAGCGGCATGCAAGATCAATGGAATCGTGGAGGCGGCATGAGCCAAACCCTGCGGGTCGTGATGGCCCAGATGAATCTGCCGGTGGGCGACGTCCATGGCAATGTCGAGCGGATCATCGCCGCCGCGCTCGATGCACGCGACCGGCTGAAGGCCGATCTGATCGTCTATCCCGAGCTGGCGATGTGCGGCTATCCGCCGGAAGACCTGCTGCTGCGCTCCAGCATGCAGGCGCGTATCGAACAGGGCCTGCAGCGCATCAAGGACGAAGTGCAGGGTATCCACCTGGTGGTCGGCTATCCCTGGCAGGAAGGCGAGACGCGCTACAACGCCTGCGGCGTACTCGCCGACGGTGTGCTGCTGGCACGCTACTACAAGCAGAAGCTGCCCAATTACCGGGTGTTCGACGAGAAGCGCTATTTCGAATCCGGCGCGCGGCCCTGCGTGATCGAGGTCAAGGGCGTGCCGGTGGCGGTGACGATCTGCGAGGACATCTGGTTCCCCGAGCCGATCGCCCAGGCCAAGGCGGCGGGCGCCAAGCTGATGCTCAGCCTCAACGCCTCGCCCTTCCATCTCGACAAGCAGGCCGAGCGCGAAGGCCTGCTGGCCGGGCGCGCGGCCGACTGCCACATGCCGATCATCTACGTGAACCAGGTCGGCGGTCAGGACGAGCTGGTGTTCGACGGCGGCAGTTGCGTGATTTCCGCCGACGGCGAGGTGACCCAGCGCGCCGAACCCTTCGCCGATACCCTGCTGCCGGTCGATCTGCAGTTCGACGGCGAATGCCTGCAGCCGCAGCCGGCGGCCTGTGCGGCGTTGCCCGGTATCGAAGAGAGCGTCTACCAGGCGCTGGTCGTCGGCGTGCGCGACTACGTGCGCAAGAACGGCTTCAAGGGCGTGGTGCTCGGCCTTTCCGGCGGCATCGACTCGGCGCTCACGCTGGCCGTGGCGGTGGACGCCCTCGGCGCCGCGCAGGTCGAGGCGGTGATGATGCCGTACCGCTACACCGCGCAGATGAGCCTGGAAGATGCCGAGGAAGAGGCCGACGCGCTGGGCGTGAAGTACAGCGTGCTGCCCATCGCGCCGATGGTCGAGTCCTTCCTGGCCACCCTGGCGCCGGTGTTCGAGGGCTTCGGCCGCGACACCACGGAAGAGAACCTGCAGGCGCGTTGCCGCGGCACGCTGCTGATGGCGATCTCCAACAAGAAGGGTTACCTGGTGCTGACCACCGGCAACAAGAGCGAGATGGCGGTGGGTTACGCGACGCTGTATGGCGACATGGCCGGCGGTTTCGACGTGCTCAAGGACGTGCCCAAGACCTTGGTATTCCGCCTCTGCGAGTACCGCAACACGCTCGGCCCGGTGATTCCGCAGCGGGTCATCGACCGTCCGCCGTCCGCCGAGCTGGCGCCGGACCAGAAGGACGAGGATTCGTTGCCGCCGTATCCGGTGCTCGACGAGATCCTGCGCCTTTACGTCGAGCATGATCTGTCCGCCAACGCGATCATCGCCGAGGGTTTCGACGAGTCCACCGTGCGCCGCGTGCTGCGTCTGGTCGATCTCAACGAGTACAAGCGGCGCCAGGCCGCCGTCGGTGTGCGCGTGACCCAGCGCGGCTTCGGCCGCGACCGCCGTTACCCGATCACCTCCGGCTGGCAGATCGGCGACTGAGCCATCGAAACGCTGTCCGTGGCGGTGAAAAATCCGCGCCACGGACAGTGTCATCGCCTTCCGTGTTGAACGACACATCCCGTTACAGGTCAGGGTAAGAACATTCTCGTAAAGGGACTTCCCGATGACCGATACCCCGCATTACACGTCAGAGGAGCGTCGCAAGCGCATCTTCGCCATCGTTGGCGCCTCTTCCGGCAACCTGGTCGAGTGGTTCGACTTCTACGTCTACGCCTTCTGCGCCATCTACTTCGCCCAGGCCTTCTTCCCCAAGGACGACCCCACGGTACAGCTGCTGAACACCGCCGGGGTGTTCGCCGCGGGCTTCCTGATGCGCCCGATCGGCGGCTGGCTGTTCGGCCGCATTGCCGACAAGCGCGGGCGCAAGACCTCGATGATGATCTCGGTGCTGATGATGTGCGCCGGCTCGCTGGTGGTCGCCTGCCTGCCGACCTACGCGACCATCGGCACCGCCGCGCCGTTCCTGCTGCTGCTGGCGCGCCTGTTCCAGGGGCTGTCGGTGGGCGGCGAGTACGGCGCCACCGCCACTTACATGAGCGAGGTGGCGCTGCGCGGCCAGCGCGGCTTCTTCTCCTCCTTCCAGTACGTCACCCTGATCGGTGGGCAGTTGCTCGCGGTGTTGGTGGTGGTGATCCTGCAGCAATTGCTGAGCGAGGACGAACTGCGCGCCTGGGGCTGGCGGATACCCTTCGTCGTCGGCGCCATCGCCGCGCTGATCTCGCTGTTCCTGCGCCGCTCGCTGAATGAAACCGCGAAGACCGAAGACCTCGGGCGCAAGGAGGCCGGCACCCTCGGCGAGCTGTTCAAACACCACAAGGCGGCGTTCTTCACCGTGCTCGGCTACACCGCCGGCGGCTCGCTGATCTTCTACACCTTCACCACCTACATGCAGAAGTACCTGGTCAACACCAGCGGCATGAGCGCCAAGACCGCCAGTGGCGTGATGACCTTCGCCCTGTTCGTCTACATGCTGATGCAGCCGCTGTTCGGCATGCT
>DIEE01000173.1 GCA_002418465.1 Pseudomonas sp. UBA5782
GGCCGGCCTCCACCTCGTCCGGGGCGATCCACATGCCGGCGTTGACCAGCCCGACGTTGCGCCCCGAGCCGCCGTGGCCAACCTCATGGGCCTCGACGACGCACACCCGCTTGCCGCGCTCGAGCAGATGCAGCGCCGCCGACAGCCCGGTGATGCCGGCGCCGATCACGCACACGTCGGCTTTGTGTTCCCCCGTCAGCGTGGCCGCCGACGGCCGCTTCGGGGTCAAGGCTTCCCACAGACATTCCTGGCGTAATCTGGTCATCTCCGACCTTCCTCTGGCGTCTGTTTTTCCCGATGGTCAGTCGAACGTGATGCCCTGGGCCAGCGGCAGTTCACGCGAGTAGTTCACCGTGTTGGTCTGCCGGCGCATGTAGGCGCGCCAGGCGTCCGAGCCGGATTCGCGGCCACCGCCGGTTTCCTTCTCGCCGCCGAAAGCCCCGCCGATTTCCGCGCCGCTCGGGCCGATGTTGACATTGGCGATGCCGCAATCGCTGCCGGTCGCCGACATGAACTGCTCGGCCTCGCGCACATCGTTGGTGAACACGCAGGACGACAGCCCCTGCGGCACGTCGTTGTTCAGCTGCAGGGCCTGCTCGAAATCGCTGTAGCCGATCACGTAGAGGATCGGCGCGAAGGTCTCGCCGCGCACCACCTCGCTCTGCTCGGGCATCTCGACGATGGCCGGCGACACGTAGAAGGCCTCGGGGAACTGCTCGGCCAGCTGGCGCTCGCCGCCGAATACCGTGCCGCCTTCGCCGCGCGCCTGGCTCAGCGCACCCTGCATCGCCTCGAAGGCGTGGCCGTCGATCAGCGGGCCGACCAGGTTGCCCTGCAGCGGATGGCCGATGCGCACCTTGGCGTAGGCGGCCTTCAGCCGCGCGACGATCTCGTCCTTCACCGTTTCATGGGCGATCAGCCGGCGCAGCGTGGTGCAGCGTTGCCCGGCGGTGCCGACGGCGCTGAACAGGATGGCCCGCACGGCCAGGTCGAGGTCGGCGCTGGGGGCGAGAATCATCGCGTTGTTGCCGCCCAGTTCGAGAATGCTGCGGGCGAAGCGCGCGGCCACCTTCGGCGCCACCTCGCGGCCCATGCGCGTGCTGCCGGTGGCGCTGACCAGCGCCCGCGCGGCATAGCGCCGGCCAGCGCCGTCGAGCACATGCCATACGCCGGCCCCGGCGTCGAAGCGCGCTTCGGCGACCTCGCAACCGAAACGGATGAACGGCCGCAGCCGGTACTTCGCAACGCAGTGCCGCTGGTAGGCGAGGATTTCCGCCTGCGGGGCGAACTTGCGCGACCAGGCCTTCGCCTCGAAGGAATAGGAATACAGGTGCGAGGGCACATCGCAGGCGGCGCCGGGGTAGTGGTTGTCGCGCCAGCAGCCGCCGATGTCGTCGGCCTTCTCGAGGATCAGGAAGTCCTCGATGCCGGCCTGGCGCAGCTTGATCGCCAGGCCCAGCCCGGCGAAGCCGGCGCCGACGATCAGCGCGCGCAGGGGTGCCGTGGGGTGGGGATTGTTGTTCATTGTTATCTCCCGTGATGGGGCTGCGCGATCCGGCGCGGCCCATCCGCTGCGAGGCGGATGTCACCATGCTAGCCATTCGCGGGATTCACGCCAGCGGCGCGCCGCGCGCGGTAGCATTGGCCGGCGATACCCCCACCCGAGGAAATATCGACGCATGCCCGACTCCCGCTTCAAGCCCGCCTGGTGGCTACCCGGCCCGCACCTGCAGACGCTGTGGTCGCCGTTCTGCCGCACGCCGCAGCCGCTGGAGCGCCAGCGCGAACGGCTGTGGCTGGAGGATGGCGACTTCATCGACCTCGACTGGTACGGCCCGCACGCCGCCGATGCGCCGCTGGTGCTGGTGCTGCATGGGCTTACCGGCTCGTCCGCCTCGCACTATGTGACGGGCCTGCAACGGCGCCTGGGCGAGAACGGCTGGGCCAGCGTGGCGATCAACTGGCGCGGCTGCTCGGGCGAGCCGAACCTGCTGCCGCGCGCCTACCACTCCGGCGCCAGCGACGACCTCGGCGCGGTCATCGACCATCTGCAGCGCCAGCGCCCGCTGGCGCCCCTGCACGCGGTGGGCTATTCGCTGGGCGGCAACGTGCTGCTGAAGTACCTCGGCGAACGCGCGGCCGAGTGCCCGCTGCGCGGCGCCGTGGCGGTGTCGGTGCCGTTCCGTCTGGACCAGTGCGCCGACCGCATCGGCCTGGANNCAGGCGCATTTCATGCGTGCGATGGTCGCCTACGTGAAGGACAAGCAACGCCTGTTCGCCCACCAGGGCATGGCCGACCGCCTGTCGGTTATGGAGCGGCTCGGCCCGCTGGACGACCTGCGCACCTTCTGGGATTTCGACGGGCGCATCACCGCGCCGCTGCACGGTTTCGTCGATGCCCAGGATTATTACCGGCGCTCGTCGAGCCGCTATTTCCTCGGCGACATCCGCGTGCCGACGCTGATTATCCAAGCCGCCGACGACCCCTTCGTATTCGCCCATAGCGTGCCGACGGCGGACGAGCTGTCGGCCAGCACCACGCTGGAGCTGCAGGAGAAGGGCGGGCATGTCGGCTTCGTCGAAGGCTCGCCGCGGCGTCCGGCGTATTACCTGGAGCGGCGCATCCCGCAGTGGCTGGCGCAGTTGGGACAGGCGTAGGCCGGCCCGGGGCACGATGGGTGTCCGCGAACCTCGTAGGGGCGAACTTGTTC
>DIEE01000207.1:0-7768 GCA_002418465.1 Pseudomonas sp. UBA5782
GGATGGCGGCCTCATCGGTGCCCTGCGGCGCCCGCACGCGCACGTACATGCCCGGCAGCAGCACGCCCTCCGGGTTGGCGAAGCGCCCGCGCAGGGCCACCTGGCCGGTGCCGGGGTCCACCGCGATGTCGGTGAACATCAACGTGCCGCGGCTCTCGTGGTCGGTGCCTTCCACGCGCAGCGACAGGCCGTTCTCGCCCGCGCCGGGCGACGTATCGCGGGCCNNTCAGCCACCGGCTGGTTGAAGTCGGCGTAGATCGGGTCGAGTTGCTGGATGCGCGCCATCATCGTCGCTTCGTCCTGGCCGACCAGCGCGCCTTCGGTGACCAGCGCCCGGCCGATGCGCCCGCTGATGGGCGCCTTCACCGTGGCGTAGCCGAGGTTCAGCGTGGCGGTTTCGACGTCGGCCTGGGCCGTGCGTTTGGCCGCCAGCCCGCCCTGCACGGCGGCGCGCGCGGTGTCGAAATCCTGCTGGCTTATGGCGTCCACCTTCACCAGTTGCTCGTAGCGCCTGAGCATCGCCTGCGCCTCGAACAGCGTCGCCTCGGCCCTCGCCAGTTCGCCCTGGGCACGCGACAACGCGGCCTTGAACGGCGCCGGGTCGATCTGGAACAGCAGCTCGCCGGCCTTCACGTCGGCGCCTTCCTCGAAGGCGCGCCTGAGCACGATGCCCGCCACTCGCGCGCGCACTTCGGCGACGCGCACCGGCTCGATGCGTCCGGGCAGTTCGCTTTCACGGGTGAAGGATTCACTGGCGACGCGGATCGCCTCCACCTCGCGCGGCGCGGCCGGCGCCTGCGCGCCCTGATCCGCCTCGCCGCAGCCGCCGAGGGCTATCGCCGTCAGCAGGGAGGTCATCTGCAACACATGCCCAACGCGCAACCTGGTCATCTCCACACCTGGGCACAGCCCACTGATCCATCAAGGCGAGCATGATCGTTGTTTGCCTGACGCTGAGTCAATATTGTCTCATTAGCTTCTTGTGTGACCCAATTTGTCAGGATTTCTTTTGAAACGGGCGGTTTTTCTGCACACTACGTTTCTGCCATCCCGAGATGAAGAACGCCGAATGGACCTACCCGCTGCCGACGAAAAACTCCTCAAGGCACTGGCCGTCGCCCTCGTCGACCGGCCGAGGGGCACCTTCAAGGACATCGCCCAGGCGGCCGGCGTCAGCAAGGCGACCCTGAACCGCTTCTGCGGCACCCGCGACAACCTGATCGAAATGCTGATGAACCACAGCTCGGTGGTGATCAACCGGGTGATCGCCGACGCCAGGCTGGACAGTGCACCGCCGCGCGAGGCGCTGCACGAGCTGATCGAAGGCCACCTGAGGCACCGCGAACTGCTGGCTTTCCTGATCTTCCAGTGGCGCCCCGACTCGCTCGATCTCGACGCCGGCGGCAGCCGCTGGCTGCCTTACTCGGACGCGCTGGACGCCTTCTTCCTGCGTGGCCAGAAGGAGGGGGCGTTCCGCATCGACATCGCCGCGCCGGTGCTGGCCGAGCTGTTCGCCTCGATCATCTTCGGCCTGGTGGACGCCGAACGCCGCGGCCGGGTGGCACGTTCCGGCATGGCGCTGCTGGCCGGGCAATTCTTCCTCGAAGGCGCCGGCACGGCCTGAATTCGGCGCCTCAGGCCTGGTAGCGCAGCGCTTCCACCAGCAGGGCGAAGGCTGGCGATGCCTGGCGGCGGCTGGGGTAGTAGAGGTGGAAGCCGGAAAACGACGGCGACCAGTCCTCCAGCACGTGGATCAGCCGGCCGGCGGCGACGTGGGGCTCGACCATGTCGTGGGGGATGTAGCTCAGGCCGAAGCCATCCAGCGCGGCGTCCAGCAGCGGGTACACGCCGTTGTAGGTGATCTGCCCGGAGACGCGCACGTTGAGCTTTTCCTGACCCTTCTCGAATTCCCAGGCGTAGAGCCCGCCGTTGGTGGGCAGGCGCAGGTTGTTGCAGCGATGGTGGGTGAGGTCGCGCGGGGTCTGCGGCAGCGTACGGCCGGCGAAGTAGGCGGGCGAGCCGACCACCGCCATGCACATGTCCGGGCCGATGCGCGTGGCGATCATGCCTTCGGCCACGTCCTCGCCCAGGCGCACGCCGGCGTCGAAGCCCTGCGCGGCGATGTCGACGAAGCCGTAGTCGCAGCAGATTTCCACCGAGATGTCCGGGTACTGCGGGAGGAAGGCGTTGAGCTTGGGGCGCAGGATGTGTTCCAGCACGTGGTCCATCGCGTTGATGCGGATGGTGCCGCTTGGGGTGTCGCGCAGGTCGCTGAGCGCGGCCAGCTCGATCTCGATTTCCTCGAAGTGCGGGCCGACGTTCTGCATCAGCCGCTCGCCCGCCTCGGTGGGCGAAACGCTGCGCGTCGTGCGGGTCAGCAGGCGCAGCCCGAGGCGTTCCTCCAGCGCGCGGATGGTGTGGCTCAGCGCCGATTGCGAAACGCCCAGCTTGGCCGCCGCCTTGGTGAAGCTGCGCTCGCGCGCGACGGCGAGGAAGGCGAGCAGGTCATTGGCGTTTTCCCGGAGCATAAATGAGCACCCTGCATAAGTGTTTGAAAATTCTAGCGGCTAATGCTGGCAATGCGCAGCTGTTAGATTGAATCGGATCTTATCCGCCGGTATCGGCGCATCGAGGCACGACCGCATGAAGAGACTCGCCGCCACGGCGCTCGCGCTGGCATTTCTCACCTTCGACGCATCCGCTGCGGAGGCACCGAAACTCACCGTCACGCCCAACGGCTCGCAACCTTCGACGAAGGGCCCCGCGGCCAACTTCACCGGTACGGTACGTGTCGATGCGCCGTTCAAGGGCACGGGCGATGCGCGTGTCGCCGGCGGCACCGTGACCTTCGAGCCGGGCGCGCGCACGGCCTGGCACAGCCACCCGCTGGGGCAGACGCTGATCGTCACAGCCGGTACCGGCCTGGTGCAGGAGGCCGGGCAACCGGTGCAGATGATCAAGGCCGGCGACACGGTGTGGATTCCGCCGAACGTCAGGCATTGGCACGGCGCCACGGCGAACACCGGGATGAGCCACATCGCCATCGCCGAGGTGCTCGACGGCAAGGCGGTCAACTGGATGGAGCAGGTCAGCGATGCCGACTACACGAAAGCGCCCTGAACACGGGCCGATCAGAAGCGGCGGGTCGCGCCCATGAAGCACCTCGATCTGCAGGTGATCCAGCAGGCCCGTAAGTGGCTCGCCGGCGGCCGGCCGATCTGGCTGAGCACCGTGCTTTCCACCTTCGGCTCGGCGCCGCGCGGGCCGGGGGCGATGCTGGTGGCGCTGGATTCTGGCGAGCATCGCGGCTCGCTGTCCGGCGGCTGCGTCGAGGAGGATTTTCTCGAACGCGTCGGCGCCGGCTGCTTCGCCGGGGTGAACCAGGTGGTGCGCTACGGCGAGGGCGGCCTGGCGCCGAACCTGGCGCTGCCCTGCGGCGGCGTGCTGGATGTGCTGGTCGAGCGCATCGCACCGGATGCCGAGGCCATCGAGCATCTGCAGGCGCTCGAACGGGCGCTGCTCGGCGGCGAGCTGATCGGCCGGCGGGTGCCGCTCGGCGAGGCGCGCAGGAGCCTGTGTGGCACCCGCATGGGCGATCCGCGGGTGCAGGTCGGCGACGAGGAGGTGTCGATTCGCATCGGCGCGGCGCAGCGGCTGATTCTCGCCGGCCTGTCGCCGGTGGCGGAGTTCTGCGCCAGCTTCGCCGTGGCGCTGGGCTACGAGGTGATCCTCTGCGAGCCGCGCCCCGAGGTGCTCGAAGGTTTTTCGCTGGCTGGCGTTACCGTCCAGCCGTTGCTGCCGGCGCTGTTCATCGCCGACGGCGGCTGCCACGCGGCGACCGCCGTGGTGGCGCTGACCCACGATCCGCGCCTGGACGACCTCACGCTGATCGAGGCGGTGAGAAGCGAGGCGTTCTACATCGGCGCCATGGGTTCGCGGCGCACCAGCGAAAAGCGCTTCGAGCGCCTGCAACGCGTCGGCGGGTTGGATGCCGAGGCCCTGCAACGCATCCACGCGCCGATCGGCCTGGGCCTGGGCAGCAAGACCCCGGCGGAAATCGCTCTGGCGGTGATGGCCGATATCCTCCGGGTTTCCAACGGTATCCGCCGCGACCAGCTCTAGCCGGGCGCCGTCAGTCCTTGGTCGGACGCGCGTCGAAGACCTCCTTGAGCACCGGCACGGCGGACATCGCCTTCGGCCAGCCGACGTAGAACGCCAGATGAGTGACCACTTCGGCGGCCTGGCTCCGGGTGAGGCCGTTGTCCATCGCGCGGTTCAGGTGAAACGGCAGTTGCGCCGCCTGGCCCTGGGCAATCAGCGCGGCCACGGTGATCAGGCTGCGATCGCGCGCGGTCAGGTCGGGACGCCGCCACAGATCGCCGAACAGCACCTCGTTGGTGTAGCGCGCCAGATCGGGTGCGACACCGCCCACCGAGCTGTCCACCGCCGCCTTGCGCTTCGCCTCGCTGGCCGGTTCCAGTGTCAGCGGCTCGCCGCCGGGCAGGCTGAGGACCTTGGTGTCGATGCCGCGCTCGCTGAACACTTCCTTGGTCACCGTGGTGGCCGACATCGCGTTCGGCCAGCCGGCGTAGAACGCCAGGTGGGTGATCAGCGCGCTGATCTCGCTGGGTTCAAGACCGTTGTCCAGGCCCAGTTTCAGGTGGCCGGTCATCTGCGCGGTCTGCCCGCCGGCGACCAGCGCGGCGAGAGTGATCAGGCTGCGGTCGCGCGGCGCCAGCTGGTCGCGCTTCCACACTTCGCCGAACAGCAGCTCGGTGGTGTAGGCATACAGCTGCGGGGTGACTTCCTCGACCACTGGCGACGGCTTCGGCGCGGGCCTGGCGCCGGCCTCCTCGGCTTCGGCCTGCGAAGCGAAGAACAGCGTGGCGAGGGTGGCGACGAGTAGTTTCATGGGCTTGATCCTGCAATGTCGGCGATATGCCCGGCACACCGGCCGGGCTTGGGGAGTGAGGCTTATGCGGCGCTTTCGTCGACGGCCGGCGAGGCCATGTCGATGACGAAGCGGTAGTGCACGTCGGCGCGTTCCATGCGCTCGAGGGCGTGGTCGATCTTGTTCATGCGGATGATCTCGCCGTCCGGCATGCGGAACTGAAAAACGGGCCGTCGGGGCGCGGCGTTGCGCGCGACCGGACGGTGGTCGCCCATGGTAGGAAGCCTGGATAAATCGATTAAGGGGAGCAAACCGCATGGAGTTATGCGTGTCACTCACCAATCACGGCGCTGGCGCGTGTTGTCCGGAGTAGGCGGGTGGCGCGGATCGCGATGCTGCCGGTGCGTCGCGATCCGGCTTCTCAGGCAATTTGCGGTAGCTTGGCGAGCACCTTGTCGAGGGTGATCGGGTAGTCGCGCACGCGCGCGCCGGTGGCGTTGTAGATGGCGTTGGCGACGGCCGCGCTGACCCCGCAGATGCCCAGTTCGCCGACGCCCTTGGCCTTCATCGGCGAGGAGATCGGATCGGTCTCGTCGAGGAACACCACCTCCTGGTGCGGGATGTCGGCGTGCACCGGCACCTCGTAGCCGGCGAGGTCGTGGTTGACGAAGAAGCCCAGGCGCTTGTCCACCGCCAGTTCCTCCATCAGCGCCGCACCCACGCCCATGGTCATCGCGCCGATCACCTGGCTGCGCGCCGATTTCGGATTGAGGATTCGCCCCGCCGCGCAGACCGCGAGCATCCGCCGCACGCGGGTCTCGCCGGTGGCCGCATCCACGCCGACCTCGACGAAATGCGCGCCGAAGGTGGACTGCTGGTACTTCTTGTCCAGATCGCCGAACTCGATGCTGTCCTCGGCGACCAGCTCGCCAGCTTCCGCGGCGCTGCGCAACGACGCGCTTCGGCCGCCGGCGCGCACCTGGCCGTCGCTGAAAACCGCCTCCTCGGTGCTGAAGCCCAGGCGCTGGGCGACGGCTTCGCGCAGCTTGACGCAGGCCGCGTAGACGCCGGAGGTGGAGCAGTTGGCGCCCCACTGGCCGCCCGAACCGGCCGACACCGGAAAGCTCGAATCGCCCAGGCGCACGATCACCTCGTCGACGCCGACGCCCATCATCTCGGCGGCAGTCTGCGCGATGATCGTGTAGGTCCCGGTGCCGATGTCGGTCATGTCGGTCTCGACGATCAGCCGGCCCTGCGGATCGAGGCGCACGCGCGCCGCCGATTGGGTGACGATGTTGTTGCGGAACGCCGCCGCCACGCCCATGCCGATCAGCCAGCGGCCCTCGCGGCGCTGGCCCGGCACGGCGCTGCGGCGCTCCCAGCCGAAACGCTCGGCGCCGTTGCGTAGGCATTCCACCAAGCGGCGCTGGGAGTAGGGCCGTTGCGGATCGCCGGGGTCGACCTGGGTGTCGTTGCGGATGCGGAACTCGATGGGGTCCAGCTGCAGCTTCTCGGCCATCTCGTCCATGGCGATTTCCAGGGTCATCAAGCCCGGCGCCTCGCCCGGCGCGCGCATCGCGTTGCCTTCGGGCAGGTCGAGGGTGGTCAGGCGTGCGGCGGTCATGCGGTTTTCGCCGGCGTAGAGCAGCTGGGTGGGCTGCACGGCCTTTTCCACGGCGCCGCCGGAGAGGTCGCCGGACCAGCTTTCGTGGCCGATGGCGGTGATCCTGCCGTCCTGGCTGGCGCCGATGCGGATGCGCTGGATGGTCGCCGGGCGGTGAGTGGTGTTGTTCATCATCAGCGGCCGCTGCAGCGCCACCTTCACCGGGCGACCGGCGAGGCGCGCGCCGAGGGCGGCGAGAAGGGCATCGGAGCGGACGAACAGCTTGCCGCCGAAGCCGCCGCCTATGTACGGCGAGATCAGCCGGACCTTCTCTTTCGGCACGCCGAGCGTAGTGGCGACGTCGCCGACGCCCCAGGCGATCATCTGGTTGGAGGTCCACAGGGTCAGCTGGTCGCCGTCCCAGGATGCCATCGAGGCGTGCGGTTCCATCATCGCGTGGGACTGGTCGGGGGTGGTGTAGGTGGCGTCGAGCTTCACCGGCGCGGCGGCGTAGGTGCCGGCGAAATCTCCACGGCGGGTGTCCGGCGTGTCGTCCTTCGGCTCGACGCCGGTGGCGAGCACGGCGGACAGGTCGTAGGCACCCTGGCCGCGCGTATATTCGACGCGTATCAACTGCGCCGCGGAGCGCGCCTGCTCGAAGGTCTCGGCGACCACCAGCGCCACCGCCTGGTGGTAGTGCTGGACGTCCGGGCCGGCGAGCAGTTTCGCGGTGTTGTACTTGCCCTTGCCGAGCTTGCCGGCATTCTCGGCGCTGACCACCGCCAGCACGCCAGGCGCCGCGCGGGCGGCGTCCAGGTCGATGGAGGCGATGCGGCCCTTGGCGATGGCCGCGCCGAGCACGTAGCCGTAGGCCGGATTCGGCACTTCCGCATGGTGCTCGTAGGCGTAGGGCGCGGTGCCCGAGGTTTTCAACGGGCCGTCGATGCGGTCCGTCGGCTTGCCGACGACCTTCAACTGGTCGATCGGGTTGGTGGTGGCCGGAGTGTCGAATTTCATGCCTGCGCCCTCGCTTGCGCCATCACCGAATCGAGCGTGCGCTCGACCAGGGTCAGCTTGAACTCGTTCTCGTGGGTTGGCCTGGCGCCGGCCAGCAGGCGTTCGCCGACCGCTCTGGCGCCCTGAGGCATGGCGCTTTCCGCTGCTTCCACGCGCCAGGGCCGGTGCGCGATGCCACCGACGGCGACCTGTCCGTTGCCGTCCTTCTGGATCACCGCCGCCACCGAGACCAGGGCGAAGGCGTAGGAGGCGCGGTC
>DIEE01000207.1:7926-8208 GCA_002418465.1 Pseudomonas sp. UBA5782
CGTTTCCACCTGCGCATCCAGCACACGCATGGCCACCGCCATGTCGCTGGGGTGGGTGGCGATGCAGGCGTCGCTGACGCCGATCACGCCGAGCTGGCGACTGAAGCCGCCGATGGCCGAGCAGCCGCTGCCGGGGTTGCGTTTGTTGCAGCCCTGGTTGGTGTCGTAGAAGTACGGGCAGCGGGTGCGCTGCAGCAGATTGCCGGCGGTGCTGGCGGCATTGCGCAACTGGCCGGACGCACCGGCCAGCAGCGCGCGCGACAGCACGCCGTAGTCGCTGCG
>DIEE01000208.1:0-8887 GCA_002418465.1 Pseudomonas sp. UBA5782
AGGATCATGCGCTTGGCCCAGCCTTCGCCGACCAGCCAGGGCAGGGCCTGGGTACCGCCGGCGCAGGGCAGCAGGCCGACCGAGGCTTCCGGCAGGGCCATCTGCGCCTGGCGTTCGGCGATGCGGATGTCGCAGGCCAGCGCGCATTCCAGNNCCGCCCATGGCGTAGCCGTTGATCGCGGCGATCGAAACGCCACGAAAATCGCGCAGTGCCTCGAAGGCTTCGCCGAACAGGCGGGCCATCTCGCGGGCACGGGCCTTGTCGCCATCGGCGAACAGGCGCAGCTCGGCACCGGCGCTGAAGAACTTCTCGCCGCGCCCGGTGATGACCAGCGCGTAGATGTCGTCGTCGCGGTTGAGGTGTTCGATCAACTGGCGCAGGCCGATCAGCGACTCGCGCTCCCAGGTGTTGGCGGGCGGGTTGTTGATGGTCAGCAGCGCGGTGTTGCCGTGCTTCTCCACGGTGAGCTTGTGGGTCAGGTCGAACAGCTGGGTTTTGTAGGGTTCAAGGGCGGTACTCATGCCTAAGTATCCTCGCAGGTTTTCCCCTCTCCCGATGGGCGAGGGATTAAAGGCGATCCAGCGTGCCGCCCTGTTCGAGCAGGCGGCGGGCGATGATCACCCGCATGATCTCGTTGGTGCCTTCCAGGATCTGGTGCACGCGGCTGTCGCGCACCCAGCGCTCCAGCGGGTAATCGTTGAGATAGCCGTAACCGCCGTGGAGTTGCAGGGCCTGGTTGCACAACTCGAAGCAACGGTCGGTGGCGAAGCGCTTGGCCATCGCGCAATACAGGCTGGCTTCGGGGTCGCCGGCGTCGAGCTTGTACGCGGCGAGGCGGACCATCTGCCGGCTGGCGGTAAGATCGGTGAGCATGTCGGCGAGGCGGAACTGCAGCGCCTGGAACTCGGACAGCGGCTTGCCGAACTGCTTGCGTTCCTCGACGTAGCGCAGCGATTGTTCCAGCGCGGCCTGGGCGGCGCCCAGCGAGCAACTGGCGATGTTGATGCGACCGCCGTCCAGCCCCTTCATCGCGTAGACGAAGCCCTGGCCTTCTGGGCCGATGCGGTTGCCGGCGGGGATGCGCACACCCTCGAAGGTGATGGTCCGGGTCGGCTGCGCGCGCCAGCCCATCTTCAGCTCGTTGCGGCCGTAGCGCACGCCCTCGGCATCGCCGGGCACCAGGAAGCAGGAGATGCCGCGGGCGCCGTCCTCGCCGGTGCGCGCCATGACGATCAGCACCTGGGTGCTGCCGGCACCCGAGATGAAGCACTTGCTGCCGTCGATCACGTAGCTGTCGCCATCGCGGCGCGCGCGGCTGCGCAGGTGCGCGGCGTCGGAGCCGGCGTCCGGTTCGGTGAGGCAGTAGGAAGCGAGCAGCTCGCCGCTGATCAGGCCCGGTAGCCAGGCCTGCTTCAGTGCCGGTTCGGCGAAGCGCGCGAGCATCCAGCTGGCCATGTTGTGGATGGTGAGGAAGGCGGTGGTCGCGACGCAACCAGCGGCCAGTTGTTCGAAGATCAGCGAGGCGCTGAGCCGCGAGAGACCAAGCCCGCCGTCCGCTTCGTCGAGGTAGAGGGCGAGGAAGCCCTGGTCGGCGGCCTTGCGGATGACCTCGACCGGGAAATGGTGGTCGCGGTCCCAGTCGGCGGCATGGGGCGCCAGCTCGCGGCTGGCGAAGGTGCGGGCGCTGGCGACCAGCAGGCGCTGCTCTTCGGAGAGTTCGAAATCCATCGGCGTCCTCGTGGGTGCATTGTTCTTGTTATGCCCTCGGTGTGAGGGTCGCGGGGTGGCGCGATCGTGGCCTGCCTGCCCCTGGACGTATTCAGGTTGCCTGATTCCGCGGCGGGCGTCATGCGTGCATGGCGGTTTCAGCTGGGTTTGCCACCGAGCAGCTTGAGCCAGAAGGCCACCTCGCCGGGGATTTCGTCGCTCAGTCGCTGCGCCAGGACGGCATGGTCGGCTTCGGGGAACAGCCGCTGGAACGCCGGCAGTGGCGCCAGCGGAACGTCTTCGCGGGGCTGTTGCAGCAGGCTGGCGACCTGCACCAGATCGGCCAGGTCGGCCTTGTGCGTGTGTTGGCGCTGCCAGTCGTTGCGGTGGCGGGTGACGTCGATGATCGCCGGGGTCTGCTTCCAGTTGGTCAGCAGGACCACGCCGATCGGCCCGGAAATGGCGTCGCAGATAGACTGCAGCTCGGCCTCGTCGCGCGGCGCATCCGGCCAGCGCTCCACCTCGTCGAGCAGCGGCAGGCTGCCGATGTCCTGCAGCAGCCCGGCGAGCAGGGCGTCGTCCACCGCGATGCGCTCGCAGCGGCTGCACAGCGTGGCGCTGTAGGCGGCGCGTTGCTGGGCCTTCTTCCAGCGACTGCGGAAGACCCGTTGCAGGCTCGGGTCGGTGCTGGTGAACAAATTGCGAAGGGAAAAGCCGAGCACCAGGTTGTTGAGGTTGCGGATGCCCAGGCGGCCGAGCACGTCGCGCAGGTTCTGGCACGGGCGGCCGGTCTTGAACAGCGGGTTCTCGGCGAACTGCATGAGGTAGGCGGCCAGCGCCGGATCGCCGTTGATCACCCGCGAGAGCTGCTCCAGCTGGGTCCGCGAGTCGTCCAGCAGGCGCCGGATGGCTTCGGCGTTCTCGGGCATCTGCGGGACTTTCGCTTCGCCGCGCAGGAAACGGTCGAGCAAGGTGAAGCGCAGGCTGTCGGGGTCGCTGTAGGGTTTGCTGTGCATGGTCGTTCATCATTCCGCATTGACAAGCCGGTGAGGCTTTCCTAGGGTGCCGCGGCCACTTCCACAGCAGGTGCACCATGGCGGAGACGCAGGATCGGATCAGACTCGAGGCGGGCTGGAAAGCCGTGCTGCGCGAGGAGTTCGACAAACCCTACATGCAGAAGCTTAGCGAGTTTTTGCGCGAGGAAAAGGCGGCGGGGAAAGTCGTGTTTCCGCCCGGCCCGCTGATCTTCAACGCGCTGAATTCCACGCCGCTCGATCAGGTGAAGGTGGTGATCCTCGGCCAGGACCCGTACCACGGACCCGGTCAGGCGCATGGCCTGTGCTTCTCGGTGCAGCCGGGCGTACCGACGCCGCCGTCGCTGCAGAACATCTACAAGGAACTCAAGCGCGACCTGAACATCGACATCCCGCGCCATGGCTACCTGCAGCACTGGGCGGAGCAGGGCGTGCTGCTGCTGAATACCTCGCTGACGGTGGAGCAGGCCAACGCCGGCTCCCACGCCACCAAGGGCTGGCAGCCATTCACCGACCGCGTCATCGAGGTGGTCAGCGAGCAGCGCCCGCACCTGGTGTTCCTGCTCTGGGGCTCGCATGCGCAGGGCAAGCAGAAGCTCATCGATGCGACCAAGCACCTGGTGCTGAAATCCGCGCACCCGTCGCCGCTCTCCGCGCACCGCGGCTTCAACGGCAACGGGCATTTCAGCCGCACCAACAAGTACCTGCAGCAGCACGGCCTGGAGCCGATCGACTGGCGCCTGCCGGAAACCCCCTGAATCTTCCGCGAAAGGGCGGATTACGCGGGATTGCCGCGTAATCCGCCATCGAAAGCTGAGTGAAAGCTTGCCCCACTAGGATCACCGCACTGCCGATTTCTACGGCACCTGGCCGCAGAGCCAGCGACAACAACAACAACGGTGATTGCCCATGAAACGTCCCTCGCTTCCCCTCCAGCTGCATCCGCTGATCGTTTACTCCCCGGCCGAAATCGCTCGCTGATCGCGCGCCCTTTCCGTTTTCCCGCCTTCCGGAGTAACCCCATGCTGACTTTCCTCGGCTTCGCCATGGTCATAACGTTCATGTTCCTGATCATGAGCGGGCGTCTTTCCGCGCTGATCGCGCTGATCCTGGTACCGATCATCTATGCACTGATCGCCGGCTTCGCCAGCGGCATCGGCCCGATGATGCTCGAGGGCATCACCAAGCTCGCGCCGACCGGCGTGATGCTGATGTTCGCCATCCTCTACTTCGCGCTGATGATCGACTCGGGACTGTTCGACCCGGCCGTGCGGCTGATCCTGCGGCTGGTCCGCGGCGACCCGATGAAGGTCTCGGTGGGCACCGCGGTGCTGGCCCTGATCGTCTCCTTGGACGGCGATGGCGCCACCACTTACATGATCTGCGTTGCCGCGATGCTGCCGCTGTACAGCCGCCTGGGGATGAACCCGCGGATCATGGCCGGGCTGATCATTCTCGCCGGCGGGATCATGAACATGACGCCCTGGGGCGGGCCGACCGCGCGCGCCGCCAGCGCGCTGCACGTCGACCCCTCGGACATCTTCGTGCCGATGGTTCCGGCGATGGCTTTGGGCGTGGTCGCGCTGATCCTGCTGGCCTATCTGCACGGCATCCGCGAGCGTGCCCGCGTCGGCGTGCTGCACCTGCCGGACGACGATACCAGCCACGTCGACATCAGCGTCTCGCAGTTCCCAGAGGCGCGCCGGCCGCGGCTAATCTGGGTGAACGGCCTGCTCACCTTCTGCCTGATGGCGACGCTGATCGCCGGGCTGCTGCCGCTGCCGGTGCTGTTCATGATCGCCTTCAGCGTCGCCATGATCATCAACTACCCGTGCCTGCAGCAGCAGAAGGAGCGCATCGCCGCGCATGCCGGCAACGTGCTGGCGGTGGTCGGGCTGATCTTCGCCGCTGGCATCTTCACCGGGATTCTCTCCGGCACCGGAATGGTCGACGCCATGTCGAAGAGCCTGCTGGCGGTAATCCCCGACGCGCTCGGCCCGTACCTTGCCGTGGTCACCGCGGTGGTCAGCCTGCCGTTCACCTTCTTCATGTCCAACGATGCTTTTTATTACGGCGTGTTGCCGGTACTGACCGAAGCGGCCAGCCATTACGGCATCTCGCCGGTGGAGATGGCGCGGGCCTCGATCATCGGCCAGCCGGTGCATCTGCTGAGTCCGCTGGTTCCGTCGACCTACCTGCTGGTGGGCCTGGCGAAGATCGAACTGGGCGACCTGCAGCGCTTCACCCTGAAGTGGGCAGTCGGCATCTGCGCCTGTATCCTGCTTGCCGCGTTGCTGATGGGGATTTTTCCCCTCTACGGCAGCGTCTGATCCGAAGGACGAATGCCTTGTCGGGCCGGGAGCCGAGCTTCCGGCCCGTTGCGTTTAGCGTCATGAACAACCCCCGAACCACCTAGAGGACCCATCATGGAATGGCTCACCAATCCGGAAATCTGGATTGCCTTCTTTACCCTGACCGCCCTGGAAATCGTCCTCGGCATCGACAACATCATCATGATCTCGATCCTGGTGGGGCGGATGCCCAAGGAGATGCAGCCGAGGACGCGCTTCTTCGGCCTGGCGCTGGCGATGGTCACGCGCATCCTGCTGCTACTGTCGATCACCTGGGTGATGCGCCTGACGGCGGATCTGTTCCATGTCTTCGGCCAGGGGATTTCCGGACGTGACCTGATCCTCTTCTTCGGCGGCCTGTTCCTGCTCTGGAAGAGCAGCTCGGAGATCTACCACGGCCTCGAAGGCGAGGATGAAACCGGCGACGAGCAGCCCAGGAACAAGGCCAGCGGCTTCATCGGCACGATCATCCAGATCGCCATCATCGACATCGTGTTTTCGCTGGATTCGGTGATCACCGCGGTCGGCATGGTCGCCCACGTGCCGGTGATGGTCGCCGCGATCATCGTCGCCGTGCTGGTGATGATGCTGGCCGCCGGCACCATCAGCGATTTCATCGAGAAGCACCCGTCGCTGAAGATGCTCGCCCTGTCGTTCCTCATCGTGGTCGGCACGGTGCTGATCGCCGAATCCTTCGAGGTCCACGTGCCGAAGGGCTACGTCTACTTCGCGATGGCCTTCTCGCTGGCCGTCGAGGCGCTGAACATCCGCCTGCGCACCAAGCTCGGTCGCAAGCAGAACGACCCGGTCAAGCTGCGCAAGGACATCCCAGGCGGCGAATGAGCCGGGGCGCTTTCCCTCTCCCGATCCGGGAGAGGGAGGCTCGTTTCATCTCCCTTCATCCAGGCGTTTGCGCCAGACCCGGAACAGCGGTTCGGCGAGAAACAGCACCAGCAGCAGGCGCACCACCTGCATCGCCGTCACCAGCGGCACCGAGAGCGCCAGGGTCTCCGCGGTGAGGCTCATCTCGGCGATCCCGCCGGGCATCATGCCCAGCGTCAACGAACGGATATCCAGCGCGGTCACTGCGCTCAGGGCGAATGCCGCCAGAGCGGCCAGCGCCATCATCAAGGCCGTGGAGAACAGCGTGCGCAGCAGGAACGCCGGCGCGCGGCGGAAGAATGCGCGGTCGAAGTGGCAGCCCAGCCCGCTGCCGATGAGCAACTGGCCGAGTTGGCTGGCGCCGTGCGGCAGGCCGATGTGCAGGTTCCAGACGATGCTCGCCGTGGCGCTCACCAGCAGCGGGCCGAACAGCCACGGGTTCGGCTGGCGCAGGCGCTGCCACAGCCAGGCGAGCAGCGCGCCAGCCGGAAGCAGCACCGCCAGCCACGCCCAGTCCACCGGCGCGGGATGGAATTGTCCGCCGCCATCGCCCATCAGCAGCTTGAAGATTGCCGGAACGCAGAGCACCACGGCGACCACGCGCAGGCTCTGAGCGGCGGCGACCCGGCTGAGCACCGCGCCGTGGCGCTGGCCGAGGTTGACCATCTCGCCGGAGCCGCCGGGCATGCTGGCGAAAAATGCGGTGGCCGGGTCCTCGCCGCTGCGCCGTAGCAGCCAGACCGCCAGCGCGCTGCTCAGCACGGTGATCAGCGCGCCGATCAGGATCGGCCAGAAGTGCGCGGCGACCTGTTCGACCACGGCAGGGGAGAAGTGCAGGCCGATGCCGATGCCGATGATCCACTGGCCGGCCTTGCGTCCGCCGGGCACGTCGCCGAGCGGCCACTGGCCGATGCAGCGCACCAGGATCACCGCCAGCAGCGAGCCGATCATCCACGGCAGCGGCCAGTGAATCAGGCTGGCGACCAGGCCGCCGAGCGCTCCCACCAGCGGGGTCGCCCACCAGCTTCTCCAGTTCTTCGGTTCAGACATCGGCGGCATCGCCCGGTACTTCAGGGTGGGTCCGGCGGGCGGACGCGGGGCGGGAAAACATGCGGTCTCCTGTGGCGGAATGAGGATGAATCACTGTGGCAGGCCGAACTCCTCGACCAACTGGCGGTAGCTGGCGACGCGCTGATGGACCCAAGCCTGCAGTTCGTCGCCGGTCATGGCAAAGGGCAGCAGCTCGCTGTGGCGGCGGGCGTCGGCGAACGCATCGGAAACGAGCAACTGCTCGAAGGCGCTTTTCCACCAGGCGTAATCGGCGTCGCTCACCCGCGGGCCGATGTAGAAGCCGCGCACCACCGGCCAGACGATGTCGTAGCCCTGCTCGCGCGCGGTGGGGATGCCGGCCAGCTCGTCGGGCAGGCGCTGTTCGGCGAACACCGCGAGGATGCGCATGCGCCCGGCGAGAATGTGCGGCACCGAATCGGCGATGTCGGTGCTGGCGACCTCGATGTGCCCGCCGAGCAGCGCCGTGGCGATCTCGCCGCCGCCCTCCAGCGCCACGTAGCGCAGGTTGCGCGGGTCGATCCGGGCGATCCGCGCGATCATCGCCGCCTGCATCCAGTCCTGCCCGCCGACCGTGCCGCTGGAGCCGATGGTGACCTTGCGCGGATTACTCTTCAGCGCGTTCACCAGGTCGGCGAGGCTGTGGTACGGCGAGTCGCTGCGCACCGCGATCGCTCCGTAACTGGTGCCGACTGCGGCCAGCCAGCGCACCGCGCCTTCGTCGTAGCGGCCGAATTTCTTCTGCGCCAGGTTCAGCAGCGAACCGCTGGACCAGGCATGGATGATGTTGCCGTCCGCCGGACGCTGGCTGACCATCGCGTTGAACGCCACCGCGCCGACGCCGCCCGGTACGTAGCTGATGCGCAGTGGCGCGGGGAGCAGGCCGGCCTGCAGCAGGGCTTTCTGTGCCAGACGGCAGGTCAGGTCGAAGCCGCCACCGGGCGATGCAGGGGCGATGCATTCGGGGTGCGCCGGCGCCGCGCTGACTGGCGCAGCAGCCAGCAGCAGGCATAACAGGACGGCGAGCAAACGGACGAACATCGGCGGGGCGGTCTCTCTGGCGGCGCTGAGGCGCCCAGTAAACCATCTGCGGCGGGTCGAAATCGAACCCGGCGAGGATTCGTCTGGCCAGTAGGCGCCAACCCGCTGGGCGGATGCGCGGTGGAATCCGGCATGCATCGGCTGTCTCCGATCTTGTTCTTGTGTCGCAGGCGGGTTTGCGCCGCGGGTCGGGCGAAGCTAGTACGCCAGCCTTTCGGCAGGCTTTCAGCGGCAAAAGAAAGGCGGCGGTCGTTTACCGGCAGTAGCGGCCCGTTACACTGCCGGCTGATTGCCTGATCCGGAGAACTGTTCCGTGCGAATCCTGCTGGTCGAGGACCACCTGCCACTCGCCGAAAGCGTCGCCCAAGCCTTGCGCGCCGCCGGCTGGACACTCGACGTGCTGCACGACGGCGTAGCCGCCGAGCATGCCCTGGCCAGCGAGGAATACGCGCTGGCGGTGCTCGACGTCGGCCTGCCGCGGCTCGACGGCTTCGAAGTGCTGGCGCGCCTGCGGGCGCGCGGCAAGACCCTGCCGGTGCTGATGCTGACCGCGCGCGGCGAGGTAAAGGACCGCGTGCACGGGCTCAACCTGGGCGCCGACGATTACCTGGCCAAGCCGTTCGAGCTGAGCGAGCTGGAGGCGCGAGTCAAGGCGCTGCTGCGGCGCAGCGTGCTCGGTGGTGAACAGCAGCAGCGTTGCGGCCCGCTGGTCTATGACCTGGGCACCCGGCGTTTCTCCCTCGATGACACGCTGCTGCAGCTCACCTCGCGCGAGCAGGCCGTGCTCGAGGCGCTGATCGCCC
>DIEE01000208.1:8996-9200 GCA_002418465.1 Pseudomonas sp. UBA5782
ATCGAAATCTACATCCACCGCCTGCGCAAGAAGCTCGAAGGCAGCAGCGTGCGCATCGTCACCTTCCGTGGTCTCGGCTACCTGCTGGAGGCGGTGGGTGAGTGACGCTTCCCCGGCGCGCTCGCGCCGCTGGATGAAACGCCAGGCCGGCAGCCTGCGCGGGCGCCTGTTGCGCCGGCTGGCGGCGCTGCTCGCCATCCTGCT
>DIEE01000216.1:0-993 GCA_002418465.1 Pseudomonas sp. UBA5782
GCCGTTCTGCTCGACGATCACGCTGACGTTGAAGCGCACCAGCGGGCGGATGTCCGCGCCCAGGCTGCCATCCAGCGCGGCGACGAGAATGCGCTCCCAGACGCCGGCGAGGCTGACGGTGACCTGCTTGATGCGCGGATCGAGCGCGCGGGTGGCCACGTCGATGCGCTTGAGCAGCTCGACCTTCTGCGCGCGGTCGAGCACGTCCAGCGGATTGTCCAGCGCATAAAGGCGCGGCACCTCCGGGCTGGCGAAGGCCTGTACGCGGCCCTCCTGCCCGGCGCGGGCGATGGAGCGCGCGGCGCGGGCAGCGGCACCCAGCGCGGCGCCGGNNCGAAGCCGGTCTTCTCGCCGGACAGCGCACGCACGCCGACGCCCTGGTCGAGGTTGAAGCTGCCGTCCTTGACGATGCCGTCCTCGAGCACCCAGGACTCGGAAATCTGGTCGTGGAAATACAGGTCGGCGGCGTCGATGCCCGGCCCGGCGAGTTCGCCGAGCAGCGCCGGCAGCGCATCCAGGCTCAGGCCGCCGGGGCTCAACACGTGTTCGCTTACGCGGTGCAGCATGGTCGTCATAGTCACTCCAGGGTGATCGGCCGCGGGGCGGTCGACACGGAAAATCGCCGGTGGCCAGCGACCGGCATGCGCTGGCGGATGCTCGCCTGGTCCTCGGCGTCGCGCTGGGCGAACAGCACGCCCTCGCCGCTGGCCTGCTCGGCGAGGATGCGCCCCCAGGGGTCGACCAGCAGCGAATGGCCATAGGTCTCGCGCGGGCCGGGGTGCATGCCGCCCTGCGCCGCCGCCAGCAGGTAGCACTGGGTTTCGATGGCGCGGGCGCGCACCAGGACTTCCCAGTGCGCCGCGCCGGTCACCGCGGTGAATGCCGAGGGCGCGCTGATCAGCTCGGCGCCGGCCTCGCGCAGCCGCGTGTACAGCTCCGCAAAGCGCAAATCGTAACAGACGCTCAGGCCCAGCCTGCCGACTGGCGTATCCG
>DIEE01000216.1:1030-1196 GCA_002418465.1 Pseudomonas sp. UBA5782
GCCGGTAGTCATCGGACTCCCGATAGCGGCCGCTGTTGTCGCTCACGTCGACGTCGAACAGGTGCAGCTTGTCGTAACGCGCCGCACGCTCGCCATCCTCGTCGATCAGCAGCGAGCGGGCGTGGGGCTTCCCCTGCGGCTCATCATCGGCCGGCAACGGCACGGT
>DIEE01000216.1:1220-7189 GCA_002418465.1 Pseudomonas sp. UBA5782
TAACCTGAGGTCGCGGGCGGTGCGTTTCAACCAGGGCAGGATCGGGCCGCGCCCGGCGGCTTCCTCGTGGCCGATGCGCAGGGCGTCGCGGCGGCCCATGGCGGCGAAGTTCTCCGGCAGCACGGCGAGCCGCGCGCCGCCTTCCGCGGTCTGCTGCAACAGCCGGCGGGCCGCTGCGAGATTGGCCAGGACATCGTCCTGGCTGACCATCTGGATCAGCGCAATGCTCATGCGTGCTCCGTGAGGCGATTGGACGGTGGGAAAGGCGCCGGCGCACTCACTTCGGTTTCTCGAAGGGCCGGTCGAAGCTGATCTTCGGGTCCTGCAGCGAGCCTTCCACGTCGTACTGTACGCTGGCCAGCCGCGCCACCTTGTCACCGAACAGCTTGTCGGCGACGAACAGCGCGCCGCCGATGGCCGGCGCGCCGACGATCAGCGCGGCGATCGGCAGGGTGTTGCTNNTCACCAGCAGCTTGGCGTCGATCTGGTCGTTGAGCATGTCCAGCGTGCCGTTCAGTTCGAGGTTGCTCGACGGCCCGGTCAGGGTGATCGGCTCGCTGGTGGCGAACACGCCGTCGCTACCGAGCAGGCGGCCCTTGACCCGGTCGTAGCTGAGGCCCTTGCCGAGCAGGTCGGAGAAATCCAGGCGCAGGCGCCGGCCGATCGAGTTGAAGTTGAGCAGGCCGAACACGCGCAGCGCCGAGGCGCTGCCCTGGGCTTCGACGAACTGGCCCTTGTGCAGGCTGGCGTCGATGTCACCGGAGAAGCGCTTGATGCTGAACCAGGCCGGCGAGCCGGGCCAGCGGCCGTCGACGTCCAGGCTGAACTTCTCGCTGGTCACGCTCGGCGCGAAATCCCAGGCGAGCAGCACGTTGGACAGGTCGCCGCCACCCAGATCGCCCTTGAACCAGCTGGTGGACGCGCCAGCCTGGCCTTCCCAGCCGCCTTCGCCATTGATCTGCAGACCCTTGAGGCCCAGCTTCACGTCGCTGAAACGCGCGCCGGCGGCGTTCGGCCGCGACTTGAACGACCAGGCACCGAGCAGCACCTGGCCCTGGTAGACCTGATCGATGTGCAGGTTGAGCGCCGGCATCGAATGCGGATCGACGTCGGCCAGCGGATCGGGCTTCTCCACCACCGGCGCCTGCGGATCGAGCGGCGCGGGGTCGGCGGCCGGCAGGCGCAGCCGGCGCAGGTCGACGTAGACCGGGCTGTCGTCGTCCGGCAGGTCGATGCGCCCGGACAGCAGGTCGCTGTCGATGATCGCCTGCCAGGTGCGCGGGCCACGCTGGATCTGCGCGCTGAGGTCCTTCACTTCGCGGCCGAAGCCCCTGAAGGTGCCGACGCGCACGTCGATGGCGCGCAGCAGTTGCTGGGCGTCCTTCGGCTGTACCGGCGCCTTGCTCTGCAGCAGCGCGGCCTTCCAGGCGTCGAGGTCGAACTCGGCCAGGCGCCCGCGCACGCGCAAACCCTGGTCGATCGGTGCGACTGCCGCGCCGGCACCGAGCAGCAGCTCGCCGCGCAACTGCTTCTGATCGGCGACCGGCATCGCCAGGGCCAGACTGCCGGCATCCTGCAGGTCGGCCCACATGCGCCGTTCGGGGCCGCTGAGGTTCATCCGCCAGGTGACGTTGCGTGTTTCCTCGACCGCCTTGCCGAACGGCGCGGGCAGCTCGATGCCGACACCCTTGAGGTCTGAGTCGACGCGCAGCTGGCTGTCGTCGGCGGCGATCGACACGCCGAGGCGATAGGGAATGTTGCCGGAGGCCGGCAGTATCTGGGTCACGCCGAGCCAGTCGGCGAGCGTCTTCACCGCCACTTGCCCGTTGGCCTCGATGCGGGTCAGCGGTTTGCCGGCGCTGCCTTCGGCGAAGACCTTGCCCTGCACCGGCTTGCCGAACAGCTGCGCGCGGATGTCCGGCGCACTGAGGCCCTTGACGCTGTCGAAGCGGAACGCGCCGGACACCTGGCTCAGCTCAAGCAGCGGCTTGTCGATGCGCAGGGTCGCGCCCTGGGTGGCGAAATCGACCACCACCAGCGGCTGTTCGCCCTTGCTCAGCGGGATGTCGAGTTGCAGCCGGCCGTCCAGCGGGCCTTCACCGCGCCAGCCGGCGAAGGATTCCGCGGCGCTCTTCAGCGGCGTTTCCTGGAGGATCTTCAGCCCGTCGGCGACGCTGCTGGCGACCTTGCCGTCGATCAGCAGGCGCGACACCTGGCCCGCCGGCACATGCGGCACGCGCGCATGGACGTCGCTCACCTGGCTATCCAGCAGACGTCCCTCGGTCACGTCGACGCGCACGCCGCTGTCCTCGACGAACACCTCGCCGCGCGCCTCGCGCACCGACGGCCAGCCGGGCTGGAAGGCCAGCTCGGCGTCGTGCACCTTGAAGAACAGGTCGATGGCGCGGGCGCCGTCCTGCGCGCCGTGCATCAGCGAACCCTGATACTGGAACCAGCCTTCGTCGATGCGCCCGCTGCGGATCGCCGTCTTCAACCAGTCGGCCAACGCCGGGCTGAGGGCCGGCGACACCGTCGGCAGGTATTTCTCGGTGTAGCGTGCATCACCGTCGTGCAGCGCCACGCGCAGGTCCATGTAGCTTTCCCGCGCGGGATCGCGCTGCAGGCGGATCAGCATGTCGCCGGCGATCTCGCCCTCGTCGCCGCTGACCTTCATGTAGCGGCTGGCGAGGGTGAAGGCTTCCTGATCGAGGCGCCAGGTCAGGCGCGCGTTCGCCTGGCGGTATTTCCACGGCTGCGGGAAGAAATGATCCAGGTGCAGGACGAAGTCCGGCGCGTCCAGGCGCAGCTCACCCTGGCCAAGGTCGCCGGAGATGGCGCCACTGACGTTCTCCGCGGCCGGCGCGCCGTGCACCGCGTTGAAGGCAATGCGCTCCAGGTTGGCAGCGAACTGCACGCGCCTGTCGCCCTGCGTCTGGGGCTGCCAGGCCAGCTGCACGTTGTGCAGCGAACCACGCGGCTGCAGCCCTTCGATGATCCCGGCGAGCGTTTCCGGCAGCGGCGCCAGGGCCTCGATGGCGGGCGCCAGCGGGGTCAGGTCGAGGCGGTCCGCGGCGAGTTTCCAGACCTCGTCGGCGCCGCCGTGCTGGCGCTGGCTCAGGGCCAGCTTGACCTCGCCCCAGCGGGTTTCGCCGAGGCTTACCGCCAGCGAATCGACCAGCAGGTCGAAGCCGCCGTCGCGGCGGTCGTAGTAGGCATTGAAGGCCAGGTCGTCCATCGTCACCGGCTTGCGTTCGGCATAGCCGGCGGACACCTTCGGCGCGTGCAGGCGGGCCACCGCGCGGGTCACGCCGCCGTTGGCCCAGTTGGCCCAGACCTCGCCGCCGGCCTGCAGCGCGCCGATGTGCCAGTCGCGGGTGAGCCTCGCCGGCAGCCATTTGGCCCAGTCGCTCTGTGGCAGGCTCAGGTAGAGCGCGGCCTCGGTGTCCTCCCAGCCGCTGGAACGCAGGCGGGGATCCAGGNNGGCTGGCCGTCCGGCAGCATCAGGCGGCCGTCGAGGCGCTGGCGCGCGCCGCTGCGCAGGGTCAGGCCGACCGAGCTGATACCGATCGGCTCGGCTGCGTAGGGTTTGAGGATCAGCTGGCTGTCGAGCACCGACAGGGTCGATACCTTGCGCAGCTGCTCGATCACCTGCGCCGGCTGCGCGGGCGGCTGGTCCGGGCGCTGCGGCAGGCCCTGCAGCGCCCACTTGCCGGTTTCGTCCTCGGCCAGGCTGAGCTGCACGCCGCTCAGCTCCAGATGGGCGATGCGCACCTGCCGCGCCAGCAGGCTGGCGAGCAGGTCCGGCTTGATCCGCACCTGTTCCAGGCGCATGTGCGCATCGGCATCGCCGATCAGCACGTCATGGGCGAAGAGTACCGGCGAAAAACCCTGCCAGCGGCCTTCCAGGCTGCCGATGCTGACCGGCATCCGCAGCGCCTCGCTGGCCTTGTCCTGCACCTCGGCGCGGTACTCGGCGAGCAGCGGCACCAGTTGCCGGCCGAGGCTCACGTAGAGCGCCGCCAGCACCAGGAACAGCGCACAGGCCCACAGCCCGCTACGCACGATGGCGGCGAGCAGGCGGGCCGCACGGCCCTGGCTGGTCGACGCGGTCAGAGCAGCACCACGTCGTACTGCTCCTGCGAATACATGGTCTCGACCTGGAACTTGATGGTGCGGCCGATGAAGGCTTCGAGGTCGGCGACGTTGCCGGATTCCTCGTCGAGCAGGCGGTCGACCACCTTCTGGTTGGCCAGCACGCGATAGCCTTCGGCCTGGTAGGCGCGCGCCTCGCGGAGGATTTCCCGGAAGATTTCGTAGCAGGTGGTTTCCGGGGTCTTCAGCTTGCCGCGGCCGTGGCAGTGGCAGCAGGGCTCGCAGAGGATCTGCTCGAGGCTTTCGCGGGTGCGCTTGCGGGTCATCTGCACCAGGCCGAGTTCGGTGATGCCGATGATGTTGGTCTTCGCATGGTCGCGTTCGAGCTGCTTCTCCAGCGTGCGCAGGACCTGGCGCTGGTGCTCCTCGTCCTCCATGTCGATGAAGTCGATGATGATGATCCCGCCGATGTTGCGCAGGCGCAGCTGGCGGGCGATCGCCGTCGCCGCCTCGAGATTGGTCTTGAAGATCGTCTCTTCCAGCGTGCGGTGACCGACGAACGCCCCGGTGTTGACGTCGATGGTGGTCATCGCCTCGGCCGGATCGACCACCAGATAGCCGCCGGACTTGAGCAGCACCTTGCGTTCCAGCGCCTTCTGGATCTCGTCCTCGACGCCGTAGAGATCGAAGATCGGCCGTTCGCCCGGATAGTGTTCCAGGCGGTCGGCGACTTCAGGCATCAGCTCGGCGACGAACTGGGTGACCTTCTGGACGGTTTCCCGCGAGTCGATGCGGATCTTCTCGGTACGCGGGCCGACCAGGTCGCGCAGCGTGCGCAGGGCCAGCGAGAGGTCCTCGTAGATCACCGTCGGCGCACGGGCCTCCTGCATCTGCGCGGCGATCTGGTCCCACAGGCGGCGCAGGTAGCGGATGTCGGCGAGGATGTCCTCGGCGCGCGCGCCGTCGGCGGCGGTGCGCAGGATGAAGCCGCCGTTCTCCTGGATGCCTTCGGCGGCGATGCAGTCGGCGACCACCTTCTTCAGGCGCTCGCGCTCGGCTTCGTCCTCGATCTTCAGCGAGATGCCGACGTGCGCGGTGCGCGGCATGTACACCAGGTAGCGCGACGGGATCGACAGATGCGTGGTCAGCCGCGCGCCCTTGCTGCCGATCGGGTCCTTGGTCACCTGCACCACCAGCGCCTGGCCGTCGTGGACCAGTGCGCTGATGCTTTCCACCGCGCTGCCTTCGCGGGTGGAGATTTCCGAGGCGTGGATGAACGCCGCGCGGTCCAGGCCGATGTCGACGAACGCCGCCTGCATGCCCGGCAGCACGCGCACCACCTTGCCCTTGTAGATGTTGCCGACGATGCCGCGACGCTGGGTGCGCTCGACGTGCACTTCCTGCAGCACGCCGTTTTCCACCACGGCCACGCGCGATTCCATCGGCGTGATGTTGATCAGGATCTCTTCGCTCATATTGTTCTCATTGGCGCAAAGCCGAAGGTCAGTGGCTGAGTTGTACAGCTTTCCCACGCCGGCTTCCAACTCAGCACCGCGGGGCGACGTCTGCGCCCCAGCAACGGATGCCAAAGCTCGCCAACAGTTCCGCCGTTTCGCACAGTGGAAGCCCTACCACGGCCGAGTAGCTGCCCTGCAGCTGGCTGACGAAGACCGCGGCGAGGCCCTGGATGCCGTAGCTGCCGGCCTTGTCGCACGGCTCGCCGGTGTCCCAGTAGGCTTCGATTTCCTCGCGTTCGAGGGTGCGGAAACGCACGCGACTGGCGACCACGCGCGTGGCGCTGCGCTGCGCATCGACCAGCGCGACGGCGGTCAGCACCTCGTGCTCGCGGCCGGACAGCGCAGCCAGCGTGGCCAGGG
>DIEE01000291.1 GCA_002418465.1 Pseudomonas sp. UBA5782
GCCGCGGCCGCAGCCGGCGCAGGAAGCGCGCCGCCGCCCAGGGCAGGTCGTAGGGCAAATAGCAGTGCGCGACCTGATCGCCGAACAGCGCGCGGATGCGTTCGGAGCCGGTCGGGGTCATGCAGGTGACGGTGATCGGCAGGTCCGGGTAGCGCTGGCGCAGGGCGCGGATCATCGGCGCCGCGGCGATGCTTTCGCCCACCGACACCGCGTGCACCCAGATGCCGCCGGGTGCGGCATCGGGCAGGGCCAGTGCGAAACGCTCGCCGATGCGCTGGGCGTAGGCCGGGGCGCGACGCGCGCGCCAGAACAGGCGGGCGACGATGATCGGCAGGGCGAGGTGGAAAATCAGGCTGTAGAGGCGTCGGTTCATGGGCGCGCAGCGTAGCAAAAAACCTGCGGCATTTTTCGCCGGCGCGGCCGCCAGAGTGACGCCGCATGGCCGATCAGCCGAAGCTTGCCCTGCGCAGGCGGCGCAGCGGCTAGAATCCCCAGCCCGATTAGGAGTCCTGAGCATGACCGGTTACCTGTATCTCGGCATCGCCATCGCCGCCGAAGTGATCGCCACCACCTCGATGAAATCCCTCGCCGGCTTCAGCAAGCCGCTGCCGCTGGCCCTGGTGATCTGCGGCTACGGCCTGTCGTTCTGGATGCTCGCGCTGGTGGTGAAGAGCATCCCGGTCGGCATCGCCTACGCGATCTGGGCGGGCCTGGGCATCGTCCTGGTGAGCATCGCCGCGGCGCTGATCTACGGGCAGAAACTCGATCTGCCGGCCATCGCCGGGATGGCGCTGATCGTTGCCGGCGTGGTGGTGATCCAGCTGTTCTCGGCCAGCACCGGCCACTGAGCGGGCCCGGCGCCCGTTTTGTCGCAGCTTCCGGCAGGCGGCGAGCGTCGGTTTATACTCCCCTTCCGCTTTCGAACGACGAGCCCTCGCATGTCCAACGCTTTGCATACCGATGTCCTGATCGTCGGCGGCGGTGTCGCCGGCCTCTGGCTCAACGCCCGCCTGCGCCGCGCCGGCTATTCCACCGTGCTGGTGGAAAGCGGCGCGCTCGGCGGCGGGCAGAGCCTGAAATCCCAGGGCATCATCCACGGCGGCGCGAAATACGCGCTGCACGGCGCGCTGACCGGCGCCTCCGAAGCCATCGCCGACATGCCGCGGCGCTGGCGTGAGGCGCTGGCCGGCAACGGCGAACTGGACCTCACCGGCGTGCGCGTGCTGTCCGAGGCGCACTACCTGTGGTCGCCCGGCACCCTGGCAGGCAACCTCACCAGTTTCTTCGCCAGCAAAGCGGTGCGCGGCCGCGTCGACCAGGTCAAGGGCGAGCAGCTGCCGCCGGCGCTGCAACACCCCAAATTCAAGGGCAAGGTCTATCGCCTCGCCGAACTGGTCCTCGACGTACCCAGCCTGATCGCGCAACTGGCCGACCTGGCCGGCGACAGCCTGCTGGCCGGCCAGCGGATCGAGCCAATCGAAGAGAGCGGCAAACTGCTCGGGCTGCGGGTCGACGACCGGGACATCCGCGCCCAGCGCGTGGTGTTCATCGCCGGCGCCGGCAACCAGGAACTGCTCGCCCGCCTGAACCTCGCGCAGCCGGCCATGCAGCGCCGCCCGCTGCACATGGTGCTGGTCAAGGCGCCGACGCTGAAACCGCTCTACGCGCATTGCCTGGGCGGCGGCAGCAAGCCGCGCGTGACCGTCACCAGCCACCCGGCGGCCGACGGCCAGTGGGTCTGGTATCTGGGCGGCGACCTCGCCGAAGCCGAGGGCGTGGCGCGCGACGAAGCCGCGCAGATCGGCGCCGCGCAAAAGGAGCTGCATGACCTGTTGCCGTGGGTCGACCTGTCCCAGGCGCAGTGGGCGACCCTGCGGGTCGAGCGCGCCGAGCCGCAGCAATCCGGGCTGACCCGCCCCGACAACGCCTTCCTCGCCGAACAGGGCAACCTGCTGGTCGGCTGGCCGACCAAGCTGGCGCTGGCGCCGGACTTCGCCGATCGTGTCTTCGTCGCCCTCGAGCGCGACGGCATCCAGCCCGGCGAGAAATCCCCCGCCGAAGCCCTGCCGCGCCCGCCGCTGGGCCAGCCGGTGTGGGAGGAACTGTTCGCATGAGCGTCGCCACCCTGCACGGCCTGCAGCGCCCGCTCGGCAGCACCGGTCTGACGGTGTCGCCGCTCGGCCTCGGCACGGTGAAGCTGGGCCGCGACCAGGGCGTCAAATACCCCAGCGGCTTCCGCATCCCGGACGACGCCGAAGCGCGGCAGTTGCTCGCCCTCGCCCGCCACCTCGGCATCAACCTGATCGACACCGCGCCGGCCTACGGTCGCAGCGAAGAACGCCTCGGCCCACTGCTGCGCGGCCAGCGCCAGGACTGGGTGATCGTCAGCAAGATCGGCGAGGAATTCGAGAGCGGCCAGTCGCACTTCGATTTCACCCCGGCCCACGCGCGCCGCTCGCTGGAGCGCAGCCTGCAGCGCCTGGAAACCGACTTCATCGACCTGCTGCTGATCCACTCGGACGGCAACGATGCGGCCATCCTGCGCGACAGCGGGCTCTACGAAGCGCTGGCCGGGTTCAAGCGCGAGGGCAAGATCCGCGCCTTCGGGCTGTCCGGCAAGACCGTCGAGGGCGGCCTGCTGGCACTTGAGCGGGGCGACTGCGCGATGGTCACCTACAACCTCGCCGAGCAGGGCGAGCGCCCGGTCCTCGACCGCGCCGCCGAGCTGGGCAAGGCGATCCTGGTCAAGAAGGCGCTGGCCAGCGGCCATGCCTGCCTCGGCGCCGGCGTCGACCCCGTGCGCGCCAGCTTCGAGCTGCTGTTTTCGCACCCCGGCGTCACCGCTGCCATCGTAGGAACCATCGATCCGCTGCACCTGTCGCATAACGTGGCGACCGCCGCAGCGGTGATCACCGGATAACAACAAGCCGCCCCAGCGGCGCCGACCTGCCAAGGAGTCAAGATGCCGCGCACCCTCGCCCGCAAGGACCCGAGCTCCTTCAAGACCCTGCCACTGTTCGTCGAAGCCACCCCGGACGGGCTCAGCTACCAGAGCCTGGGCATGCCGCTCAACTTCACCCAGATGCTCGAACGCCGGCGGCCGCTGCAGATCGCCGACGGCCAGCGCTTCTCCGTCGAACTGGCCAACCTCGGCGTCTCGGTACGCCTGACGTTGAGCTGGCAGGGCCGCGAATACTGGGTTCTGGTACGTCAGCGCCGCCACGACCGCGGTGACGTGGTGCTCAAGCTGATCTCCGGCTACGTGCCGGCCCACGAACTCAACCTGCCGCTGCTCACCGCGATCAACGAGGTCGCCGAAGAGTGTCTGCTGGAAACCCCCGACGGCTGGCTCGCCGGGCGCTTCGGCGATACCTGGCTGCCGACGCCCTACCAGAGCGTGCTGCGCTACCGCGAGCTGGCGCATTTCCGCCTGAGCCCGCTGTCAGGGGCAGCGCGCCCCGTGCAATGCGGCAACCTGCGCCTGCTCGAACGCCCGCGAGCCTACGTGCACCTGCCCACCGCCTCGCTGCAGCTGGTCTACGACATGCGCCTCGACCTGCCCAAGGAACCCCGCCTGCCGAGCCTGTTCCACGTCGACGAAGTACTCGAGGAAGGCAAGCTGGTCTCGCGCCTGGACCGCTCGCGTGGCGACATTTACCTGGTGGCCCTGGACCAGCGCCGCCCGACCGGCGACCTGCTGCGCCTCAAGCGCGGCCTGCTGCTGCCGGTAAGCACCCGCGGCCTGTGGCTTGCGGAAAGCTTCGCGCCCCAGGAAGGGTGGCTGGTGCGCGGCGAGCGCACCACCTGGAAGGACTGGCTGGCCAGGCAGCACCAGGGTGCGGCGCCGCAGCCGGCAAAAGAGCAGGGATAAGCAGGAGAAGCAGGCATCGCGGCGATGCGATGCCTGTGCTCAGCGGCTTCGGATCTTCTCGACGATGGCGGTGGTGGAGCTGTTTTCCACCAGACCAAGCACGCGCACTTCGCCGCCATAGGCCTTGACGATGGAGGCGCCGACCACGCCCTCGATGCCGTAGTCGCCGCCCTTGACCAGCACGTCCGGCTTGAGCTGCTCGAGCAGGTTTTCCGGGGTGTCCTCGGCGAAGCTGACCACCCAGTCCACAGCGCCCAGACCGGCAAGCACGGCCATGCGCCGATCCACCGAGTTGATCGGCCGGCCAGGACCCTTCAGGCGGCTGACCGAGGCATCGTCGTTGACCGCGACGATCAGCCGGTCGCCCTGCGCACGGGCCTGTTCAAGATAGGTCACATGCCCCGCATGGAGGATGTCGAAGCAGCCGTTGGTGAAGACGATCTTCTCGCCGTGGGCGCGCGCATCTTCCATCGCCAGCTGCAGCTGTTCGAGACCGAGCACGCCGCGCTCCGAGCCCTCTTCGCGCTGCACGGCGCGACNNCAACTCGGGTGCACTGATGGCCGCCGTGCCCAGCTTGCCGACCACGATGCCCGCCGCCAGATTGGCCAGCGCCACCGCCTGCGGAAGCTCTTCGCCCGCAGCCAGGGCGGCGGCCAGGGTGGAAATCACCGTATCGCCCGCGCCGGTGACGTCGAACACCTCCCGCGCGCGCGCCGGCAGGTGCAACGCAGGCTGATCGGGGCGCAGCAGGGTCATGCCGTGCTCGCCACGGGTGACCAGCAGGGCACCGAGTTCCAGCTGACTCATCAACTGGGCGCCCTTGGCGACCAGCTCGGCTTC
>DIEE01000288.1 GCA_002418465.1 Pseudomonas sp. UBA5782
CGGCACGATCACCCTGCCGCGCCACGGTGGCCAGGCCGCGCCGGGATTGGCGTTCATCGTCCAGGCGGTCTACCCGAAACCGCGCGCGACCCCCGCTCCCTTCGCCACGCCCCTGCAGCCGGCGGATCGTCTTTCGGCGGCGCGGGTGCGTCTGACCAAGGGTGATTTCGAAGCCTGCGCGGCGCTCTGCGTGAGCGCGCTGGACCTCGCCAGCCAGGACCTGCTGCCCGGCATCAGCGGTCTGCGCGAGCGCTTCCATCGACTGAGAAACGAGGGCGTGATCCCCCCCACGCTGGCTGCCTGGGGGCATTTCGTGCGCATCGAGGGCAGCGCGGCGACGCTGCTCGACGAGGACGTCGCCGAGGAGGAAGCCCAGGAGCTGCTGGACTTCACCGAGACCTTCCTGCTGTTCGCCTTCTCCCGGCCCGGCGCCGGGATCAGCCACCGACGCCTGCGCGCCAGCTGAACGCGGCGCAGCACGCTATGTGCGGCCCTGCAACCGCGCGTGATACCGCCCTACCCACCCGCCACAGCGGCGGGAACACCTCCGCACGCCTGCCCTCAGACGCCTTTTCGCGATGCGAAAGCCTCTCAAGCGCTTCGCCGCGGCGCCGCCAGTAAACGCTGAAACCCATGACTGGCGGGGCCTCTAGCGAAGCGGGAACCAAACGGAATCGATTGATATCAAATTTGTAACAGTGAATTGCGCATTTTTTTCACTGCGACAATTTGTAACACCTTACCCTATAAAAACGTCGGGAAAAGACGACCAACGGACGACGGCCTCTGTCCCGGTGCTTCGCATCGGTCTGGCCTCCTGAATACCAAATGGTCGCGCGCCCACGTGGATGTTTCCGCCGATGCCCCCAGGCAAAGGCACCACCGTGAACTGATAGCGGATACGCAGCCTTCGACGGGCGAACCCCAGGTTCGCCAGACGCGTATCGCAGGAGCATCGCATGACCGAAAAATCCAAAGGCTTTACCCGGCGACAGATCCTTGTCTCGTCGGCGACCTCGCTAGCCGTCGGCGCCGCCGCCAGCGCCAAGGCGGCCACCGTGGTCGGCACGCCGGCCTGGATCCCCTTCGACCGCAACGGCCCGATGCACTACGACACGCCCGGCTGGCAGTTCTTCACTGCCGACGAAGCCCGCGAGGTCGAGGCGATCGTCGAGCAGCTGATTCCTGCCGACGACCTCAGCGTCAGCGGCAAGGACGCCGGTTGTGCGGTGTTCATCGACCGCCAGCTGGCCGGCGAATACGGCACCTTCGCCCGCCTGTACCGCGAGGGCCCGTTCACTCCGGGCACCCCGGCGCAGGCCGACCAGTCGCCGCTGGTGCCGCAGGAGCGCTACCGCATCGGCCTCGCCGCCCTCGGCAAGTACTGCCAGGCGCAATTCCAGAAGCCCTTCAGCGGCCTCGACGGCGAGCAGCGCGACAAGGTGCTGACCGACCTGGAGAAAGGCGCGATCAGCCTCGAAGGCATCGACGCCAAGTTCTTCTTCCAGCAGGTGCTGGGCAACACCATGGAAGGCTTCTTCGCCGACCCGATCTATGGCGGCAACCGCGACATGGTGAGCTGGAAAATGATCGGTTTCCCCGGCGCGCGTTATGACTACCGCGACTACATCGCGCTGCATAACCAGAAGCTCGACCTGGTACCGCTCTCCATCATCGGCAGCTCCGCCTGGAACAAGAAGGGTTAATCGACATGGCTACACCTAAGAAACTTCCGGCCACCGACGTGGTGGTTGTAGGGCTCGGCTGGGCGGGCTCGATCATTGCCAAGGAACTCGCCGACGAAGGCCTCAACGTGATGGGCTTCGAACGCGGTCCGTGGCGCGATACCGCCGCGGACTTCAACCTGGCCTCCGCCGCCGACGAACTGCGTTACAACCGCCGTCAGGAACTGATGCTGCGGACCAAGCAGAACACCTGCACGATGCGCAACACGCCGGCCGAAACCGCGCTGCCGATGCGCGACTGGGGCTCCTTCCACCCCGGCAACGGTACCGGCGGCGCCGGCAACCACTGGGCCGGCATCACCTTCCGCTTCCAGCCCAGCGAATTCCGCCTGCAGAGCTACCTGAGCGAACGCTACGGCAAGGAACTCCCGGAAGAGCTGACCCTGCAGGACTGGGGCACCACCTGGGAAGAGATGGAGCCGCACTACGACTCCTTCGAGCGCCTGGCTGGCGTGTCCGGCAAGGCCGGCAACCTCAACGGCACCGTCGTCGAAGGCGGCAACCCGTTCGAGGGCGCCCGCTCCAAGGAATATCCGAACCCGCCGACGGCGCAGACCTACGCCCCGACGCTGTTCGCCGAAGCCGCGCGCAACCTCGGCTACAAGCCGTTCCCGGTGCCCTCCGCACTGGCCTCGCAGGCCTACACCAACCAGTACGGCGTGACCATGGGGCCGTGCACCTTCTGCGGCTTCTGCACCAACTACGGCTGCGCCAACTATTCCAAGGCCAGCGCGATCGTCAACGTGCTGCCGGCGCTGATCCGCAAACCCAACTTCACCGCCAAGACCAACGCCGAAGTGCTGAAGGTCACCATGGACAGCACCGGCAAGAAGGCCACCGGGATCATCTACGTCGACGCCAACGGCGATCAGTTCGAGCAGCCGGCGGAAATCGTCGTGGTCGCCGCGTTCATCTTCGAGAACGTGCGCCTGATGCTACTTTCCGGGGTCGGCCAGCCCTACGATCCGGTCTCCAACACCGGCACAACCGGGCGCAACTACGCCTACCAGACCGCCAACAGCGTGCGCATGTTCTTCGATGACAAGAACTTCAACCCGTTCATCGGCGGCGGCGCCATCGGCATGGGCATCGACGAGTTCAACAACGACAACTTCGACCACTCCGGCCTCGGCTTCGTCGGCGGCGGCAGCACCCGCGTGACCCCGATCGGCGCCGCGCCGATCGACTCGCGCCCGGTACCGCCAGGTACCCCGGCCTGGGGTTCGAAATGGAAGAAGGCGACGGTGGAAAGCTACGCCAGCACCATGTCCATCGGTTGCGAGGCGAGCAGCTACAGCAAGCGCACCAACTACCTGTCGCTGGACCCGAACTACACCGACCCGCACGGCCGCCCGCTGCTGCGCATCACCTTCGACTTCCCGGAGAACGACCTGCGCATGGCCGAGTACTGCACCGGCAAGGTCGCGGAGATCGCCAAGAGCATGAACCCCAAAGCGATGTTCCCGTCGCCGCGCAAAGGGCCTTGGGCGAACACTTCGTACCAGTCCTCGCACATCGTCGGCGGCTTCATCATGGGCGCCGATCCGAAGAACAGCTCGGTGAACAAGCACCTGCAGGTATGGGGCGTGCCGAACCTGTTCGTGGTCGGCTCCTCGGCCTTCCCGCAGAACCCCGGCTACAACCCGACCGGCACCGTCGGTGCACTGGCCTTCAAGGCGGCGGATGCGATCCGCAGGCTCTATCTCAAGCGTCCGGGGGAGATGATCAACGTATGAAAACGACACTCTCCCTTTGCGCCGGCCTGCTCGCCCTGAGCTTCGGCGCTGCCCACGCGGCCACCGGCGGCGACTCCTACAACCTGGTGGAAAAAGGCCGCTACCTGGCGACCCTCGGTGACTGCACGGCCTGCCACACGCAGCCGGGCAAACCGCTGTTCGCCGGTGGCGTGACCATCGATACGCCGTTCGGCAAGCTGGTCGGCGCCAACATCACCCCCGATCCGGACAGCGGCATCGGCCGCTGGAGCTTCGAGGACTTCCAGAACGTCATGTCCAAGGGTCACGCGCCGGGCGACAAGCGTCTCTACGGGGCGATGCCGTACACCGCCTACACCAAGGTCAGCCGCGAGGACAACCAGGCGATCTGGGCCTACCTGCAGACCGTGCAACCGGTGCACAACCCGGTGGAAACCAACCTGCTGCCGTTCCCGTTCAACGTGCGCACCAGCCTGATCGCCTGGAACCTGCTCAACTTCAAGGAGGGCGAATTCAAGCCCGACGCGAAGAAGTCCGAGCAATGGAACCGCGGCGCCTACCTGGTCGAAGGTCTTGGCCACTGCGGCACCTGCCATACGCCGAAGAGCGTCACCGGCGGCGACAAGAACGCCGAGTTCCTCGCCGGCGCCAACCTGCAGGACTGGGTTGCACCGAACATCACCGCGGACCCGCACAGCGGCATCGGCGCCTGGAGCGTCGAGGAAATCGTCCAGTACCTGAAGACCGGTGCCAACCGCTTCGACATGGCCTCCGGGCCGATGGCCGAAGCCGTCGAGCACTCGATGCAGCACTGGAAGGACGAGGACCTGATGGCCGTGGCGGTCTACCTCAAGGACGACCCGCAGAACGACCACGCCAAGCCGACCGAACCGCTGGCCGCCGACAACGCGGCGATGGTCGCCGGCAAGGCGATCTACGCGGACCGTTGCTCGGCCTGCCATACGCCGACCGGCGAAGGGGTTTCCCACCTGTTCCCGAAACTGGCCAAGGCGCCACTGGTGAACGGCAGCGATGCCGCCTCGCTGATCCGCGTGGTACTCGCCGGTAGCCGCGCCGGTGGCACCGATGCGGCACCGACCGCACCGGCCATGCCTTCGTTCGCCTGGAACCTCAGCGACGAGAACATCGCCGATGTGCTCACCTACGTGCGCAACAGCTGGGGCAACTCCGCGGCGGCGGTTTCCAGCAGCGACGTGACCGACCTGCGCGAAAGCCTGCACAAGCCCTGAGTCGCGGACCCGGCGTCGCCTGACGCCGAGCCTGCCAGGCGCTTCGCTGGCGTAATGAAAGGCCATCCGATTGGGTGGTCTTTTCATTTGTGCGGTGCAAACGCCGCCTAACCTTGGTCTGACACCTGTGCGCCGCTCGGGCAAAAAAATTCCTCCGGACGGACGTGCGGTCCGCAGTTCGAGCGTTCACACTCTGCACCCTGTTCAGCCACAGAGAGCCGAAATGCAGGAACCCGTCGAAGTCGCCGTCAGCCCCATCCCTCGTCTTGGTTGGCTCGACCGCCTGAGTCTCTACCGCCAGCCCATCGGCCTCGCCCTCACCCTGATCCTGTTCGCACTCGGCCTGCTGGCCTGCTGGCACCTGCTGCACGAACTCGATCCCGACGGCCTGCGCGCGGCGCTGTTCGACGTGCCCCAGGCGAGCGTCTACGGCGCGCTGGCCGCCACCGCGCTGAGCTTCGTCGCGCTGTTCGGCTACGAATGGTCGGCGATGCGCTACGCCGGGGTGAAACTGCCGACCGCGCGACTGGCGCTGGGCAGCTTCTGCGCCTTCTCGATCGGCAACGCCGTGGGCTTCTCGCTGCTCTCCGGCGGTTCGGTACGCTATCGGCTGTACACCCGCGAGGGCCTCAACGCCGGCGATATCGCGCGCATCAGCCTGTTCGCCAGCCTCTCGCT
>DIEE01000016.1 GCA_002418465.1 Pseudomonas sp. UBA5782
GTGGCCGGCGCTGCTGCAGCGCGCCAGCGGGCTCGACCCGCGCACCTGGCGCACCTGGGCCGACGAGCAGGCCACGGCGCGCTGCGCGGCGATCATCGAGGACGTGTTGGCGGAATGTTTCAGAAGCCCGTGCGCGCCTCGTTGAAGCAGGCGGCGATCTCCGCGGCGCTGGGCTGACGCAGCACGTCGAGCTGCTCGTCCTGCCAGTCGATCAGCCCGCGTTCGGCGAAGCCGCTGAGCCAGTCGCCCATCGGCCACTCGTTCCAGCGCCCGCGGAAACGCCTTGCGTTGGCGACGATGGCGGCGAAGTGGTTGAGCGGCGGGTGATAGGTCGGATGGTACTGGTGATAGGCCAGGGCGGCGGCGCTGCGCAGCTCGACGCCCTGCTCGCGGGCGCGGAAGGCGAAATCGGTGTCCTCGGCGCCATAGCCCAGATAGCCCTCGTCGAAGCCGCCGATGCGCTCGAACACCTCGCCATGGCAAGCGAAATTCAGCGACCAGAACAGGTGGTACGGCATGCGCTGCCCGGCAGCGCTGCGGAATACCGCGAGCGGATGGGCGACGCTGGCCGCGTGCAGGCTCTGCGCGGTCCAGCCGACGCCGTTGGCGAACGGCGGCAGGTAGCGCACCTCGCCCTGGTGCAACGCATGCGGATGCGCGGCCAGTGCCTGACGATAGCCTTCAAGCAGCGTCGGCGAGGGAATGCAGTCGACATCGAGGAACACCCAGGGCTGCGCCTCGTCCCGTCCGCGGATGGCGTTGCGTGCCCGTGCCAGCGGCAGCGCCCCGTTCTCACCGTCCACGCGCAGCGCATGGATTGGAAAGCGCTCGCTATGCAGTGCGGTCGGCGCCTCGTTCATCCACACCACCCACAACGCGTCGGGCGGAATGCTCGACTGCTCGAGCCCGGCGATCAGGTTGGCAAGCTGCGTAGCGCGCCCGTGGACCAGGGTGATCACGTTCATCGGCAGGCCTTACAGCGCGGCATTGGCCAGCGAGCGCAGGTAGTGGCCGAAGCCCTCTGGCGCCCGGCATTCGACGCGCGAACTGGTCTTCACCCGCACCGAACGGCTCCAGGCGATGCGCGCGCCGATCTCCTGCAGGCGGTGCACCAGGTGAACGTCCTCATGGGCGGTCAGCGCGGGAAAGCCGCCCGCCTGCAGGTAGGCGCTGCTGCTGATGCCGAAGTTGGCGCCGTGGATGTGCCGGTGGTCTTCCTGGTCGACGTAGGCCGCCTCGTAGCGGCTGCGCACGTCGGCCGAGTGGAGGCTCCAGTCATCCACCTCGACCACCCCGCACACTGCATCGGTGCCGTAGGAAAGCTGCGCGGCAAGCCAGTCCTCGGGGACCAGGGTGTCGGCATCGGTGCAGGCGATCCAGCGCGCGCCGGCGGCGATCAGCCGTGCCGCCCCTTCGGCGCGGGCCACGCCGACGTTGCGCGCGCTGATCTCGAGCAGGCCAACCGGATGCTGCTCGACGACCCAGCGCGAGCCGTCGTCGCAGGCATCGAGCACCACCAGCACCTGAACCGGCTCGCCGGCCAGTTGTGGATGCTCGGCCGCGCGCATCACGCCACGCAGACAACGGGCCAGGCAGTCTTCTTCGTTATGTGCAGGGATGACTACGCCGATCATGGAACGCCCTCGGGAAACGCAATGGTGGCGGCATGCCCCGGTGGGGCGCCGATCAGGCTTGAATCACTCGCAGCGCGCCTTCCAGGACTCGAAGCCACCGCAATTGCGCGAGTAGCCCTCGTGGTCGACGCAGCTCAGCTTGCTTTGCTTGCCAGCGGCGACCTCGTTGGAAACGATGTCGCCGCTCTTGCGCCGCACATCGACGATAACGTCGTGGTCGCAGCTGTTCTGGAAGGCGATGTCATGGCTGACGCCGGCATCATCCGACTGGGTGGTGTTGTACAGCTCCTTGATGCACTGGTTGCCCTTGGCATCGGTGGTGGAGCAGGCGGCCATGGCCGGCGCGGCGAGCAGCGCCGACAACGACAGCGCGGCGGCCGCGCAGGCGCCGCGAAACCGGGCGGGGGTATGGAAGGGGAAACGGGTATCGAACGTGCCGATCCGCTGACGTGCTCTCATGGGGCTTCTCCAGAAAATCCTCGACGCTGCAGCCGTATCGGCGCCGTTCCGCATGAGTCGGAAACCGCGATTGTTCGTGCTGCCAAGGTTTAGTCCGCGCCAGCCGCGCACAGGTTGCGAAAACCGGACGGATGACCGGAAAGGCCCGTTCCAGCCCAATAGGTGCCGCCAGATATCGGCGCCCAAATCAGGGGCCGTTGCCCGGTATTCCGACCGCCAAACCACACGTCGGGAATATGGCGTCACCCGCTGAATAATCCACTTGCGTAGTGGCCACTTGCCTCTATGATGATTTCACGGGCGTGCCCGGGCGTTTTCCAAAAACGCCGCGCGCCCGGTGGGCTGACAGGGAAAGTTGGTATGCGACCTTCCCTGTTCGGTGAACCATGTCCCTACGCCGCTTCAACATCGCTCCGCGCGCCACTTTCTTCTTCGCCCTCATCACTCTGCTCGTGGTAGTGCTTGGCGGCTTTGCGCTGCTCCGCCTGGGCGACCTGTTCGCCGCCGAACAGGACATCGAAACCAACTGGATGGCCAGCATCGAGGCCTCCGACGAAATGCAGAAGGACCTGCTGCACATTCGCCTGGAGACCCTGCGCATCCTCGCCAGCAGCGAAGAGAACGCCGCGCTCAAGGCCGATCAGACGGCGGTGCAGAGCTACCGCGGCGAACTGCGCCGGGTGATCGACGACTACGAGAAACGCCTGGTCGCCAGCGACGAGGAACGGCAGATCGTCCAGCGCGTGCGCGCCGCGCTGGACGCCTACCTGGACGAACAGCAGCAGGTGCTCGACCTGAGCAACCAGCAGCAGCACGCCGACGCGCTGCAACTGGCGAACAGCACGTTGCGCAGCAAGGCTGGCGATCTGGAAACGCTGCTCGGCGAGCTCAGCCATTTCAACCAGGCCGGCGCCAGGCAGGCCGGGGTGGCCGCCAGCAGCAATTACGACCACGGCCGCCTGGGTGTGCTGATCACCATCGCCGCCGCGGTGGGGTTGACCGTGCTGCTCGCCTGGCTGCTCACGCGCAGCATCGTCAGCCCGATCAACGACGCCCTGGCCATCGCCGAAACCATCGCCGATGGCGACCTGACGCGGCCGATCCGGCTTGACGGCGAGGACGAAGCGGCGCGGCTGCTGGCGGCGCTGGCGACCATGCAGCGGAACCTGCAGCAGGCGATCCGGCAGATCGGCGATTCCTCCACCCAGCTGGCCTCGGCCGCAGAGGAAATGGCCGCGGTGACCGACGAAAGCACGCGCGGGCTGCAGAGCCAGAACGCCGAGATCGAACAGGCTGCCACCGCGGTGAACGAGATGAGCGCGGCGGTCGAGGAAGTCTCGCGCAACGCCATCGGCGCGTCGGATGCCGCGAGCCTCTCCAACACCTCGGCGAACACCGGCAACCGTCACGTGGCGCAGACCATCGAGGCGATTCGGCGCTTGTCCGGGCGGGTCGCCGACACCTCGCTGCAGGTCCAGGGCCTGGCCGGCCAGGCGCGCGACATCAGCAAGGTGCTCGACGTGATCCGCAGCATCGCCGAACAGACCAACCNNAGTGCGTGCCCTGGCGCATCGTACGGCGGCGTCGACGCAGGAAATCGAACAGATGATCTCGACCATCCAGCAGGGCACGGACAACGCCGTGCAGGCCATGCGCACCAGCAGCGACGAAGCCGCCGCCACCCTCGGCATGGCCGACGAAGCCGGCCACTCGCTGGAGGAGATCGTTGAGGCCATCGGCCAGATCAACCAGCGCAACCTGCAGATCGCCACCGCCTCGGAAGAGCAGGCCCACGTCGCCCGCGAGGTCGACCGCAACCTGGTGAGCATTCGGGACCTCTCGGTGCAAAGCGCCGCCGGCGCCCAGCAGAGCGCCGCCGCGTGCAGCGAACTGGCACGCCTGGCCATCGACCTCAATGCGCTGGTGGGACGTTTCCGCGTGTGAGTGCAGCGTGCCTCAGTCGAGGATCACCAGCCGGTCCGGCAGCTCGTTGCGCGCCTGGGTGGCCGGGAGGTGCTGCCTGAGGTGATCGCCGCAGGCCTCGATGCAGGCGAGGAAGCCGTGCAGGGTCTCGCCGCGGCGCACGGCGGCGGTGAACTCGCCGACGATCGCCGCCCAAGTGTCGTCGCCGATGCGGCTGGAGATGCCGTGGTCGACGAGGATTTCCACGTAGCGCTCCTGCTCGGAAACGAAGATCAGCATGCCGGTGCCGCCCGCGGTGTGGTGCAGCTTCTGTTCGAGGAACTGCCGCCGCGCCAGGTTGGCCGCGCGCCAGTGGCGCACGCCGCGCGGCACCAGGCGGGTGGTCAGCGGCTTGAGGCGAAACAGCAGGCCTAGGCCGATGAAGCTNNAGCAGCGCGAGCAGCGCGGCCCACAGCAGCGGGATGTAGCTGTAGTCGTCCGCCCGCGCGGCCAGCACCGTGACCAGTTCGGCATCGGTGTCGCGCTCGATGCGCCCGATAGCGTCGGCTACCTGCTTTTGCTCGCTGTCGCTGAGTAAGGTCATCGTGTTTCCCGTATCCGTTCGGATCTACCAGCCACCGGACGCACCGCCGCCGCCGAAGCCGCCACCGCCGCC
>DIEE01000229.1 GCA_002418465.1 Pseudomonas sp. UBA5782
CCTGCCGGAAACCAGCCCATGCACGCCGCGGCGCGCCATGCTCAGGCCCCCGCCCGCAGCGCCGCCAGGCGTTCGCGCAGGCCGGCAGCGGTCTGCTCGCCGAGCAGCCGTTCGCGCAGCTTGCCTTGCGGATCGACGATGAACGTGGCCGGCAACGCCTCGCTGCGCGGCAGGGCGAAGCGCTCGGCGGGGTCCTGGGCGAGCACGGCGAAGCGGATACCCATGTCCTCCGCTGCCTTGCTCAGCTCCTGCGCCTGCAGGCCGTCGAAATTGACGCCGATGACCTTGCCGCCCTCGGCGGCCAGTTCTCTGGAAAGCTGGTTGAGCTGCGGGATCTCGGTGCGACAGGGGCCGCACCATTCGGCCCAGTAGTTGATGACCAACCACTGGCCTTCGAGACTGGCAGCCGTTACCTTCTGCCCATGCTGGTCGACCCCCAGATCACCGCCACAGCCGCCGAGCAGCAGGCACGCCAGCAGCCCCATGACCAGTCGGAGTTGCGTTCCCATGCTTTCGATCCTCGTGCAAGCAGGTTGATATGATTCTGGATGCCTTGCGCCTGGGTGTGACGGACATCGATGGCGAGCCGGCCGCGCCTCTCACCGAGTTGAACGCGCTATTGCTGCAAGCCCGCCAGCAGCCGCTGGAAGTCGGTCTGCAGGAGACCCTGAGGCTGCTGTTCCGCCTAAATCGCAGCGCCACGACCTTACTTGAAAGACAGCGCGCGCTGCAAAGCTTCAGCGACGAGTTCCGTCATTACGCGAAGGCCGTGTCGCCGCTGCGGCCGCTGCCTCCCTTGTTCCTGCGCCTGTGCGCGGAGCTGGCGGTGGGCTTCAAGCGACTGTTGCTGCAGATCATCCAGGGCCGCTCGCCGTCGCGCCCGCACCTCGCCTGGTGCCTGTACATGGCGCTGTATTTCACCGCCCAGTGCCTGCTGCGCCATTACCAGCTGTATCAGGAGCCGCCGCCGGAGCTGTGGCGCGATTGCCACCTGCTGTTCTGGATCGGCGAGCAGCAGGCCTGCCTCGACGAACCGGTGGCGGCGGCTTTCCAGCCCACCCCCGCGAGCACGCCAGCCGGGCTCTACCAGCAGGTGTTGCTGCTGGCGCTGAGCAACCCGTTCCATCTCGCCGAGGAAGAATGCCTGCTGCTGTTCAACGCCCTGGCGCCGCTCGCCACCCTGCCGCAGGTCCTGCCCTGGGAACAGGACGACGAGAGCACCGCCGCGGTCATCGACCTCACCCTGGCGCAACCGTCGCTGGCCCCCGGCCAGGACGCCGAGGGCAACCCCAGCTACCTGCGCCGGCTCGAACTCGGCGCCCTGCTGATCGCGGTGGATGACCCCGCACCGCTGCGCAGCGGCGCCGAGCATCGGTTGCTGGAACGGGTAAAGCAGCACTGGCTCGGTCGCGAGCAGCGCCGTCATGCGCGCGCCGAGGAGGCCGGCGACTGCAACCTGCTGATCGGCCTGCAGTCGATCCATGCGCATCTGCTGGAGCAACGCCCGGCGCAATGCGCGGCGCGCCTGGTCGACAGTAGCGCCGGCGGCGCCCGGCTGCTCTGCGCTGCCGGGCTGGGCACACAGTTCCCGGTCGGGCAACTGGTGTTGCTGCTCAACGGCACGCCGAGCCTGGTGATGGTGCGCTGGCGTCACCTCAACGCCGAGGGCCTGCACCTCGGCCTGAACACCATGAAGGGCCTGCCGCGTCCGGTGTGGCTACGCCGCACACCGAGTGGGCAGACCCACTCCGGGCTGCTGCAGAGCAGCTCGACCGCGGATGGCTGGGAACACGGGCTGTGGCTGCCGCGCGACGCCTTCGCCGAAGGTGAGACGCTGTGGCTGCAACTGAGCGGGATGAACAGCCAGACCGAAGTCCAGCTGACCCCGGCCAATCTCGGCAGCACCACGGTCAGTCGCCACCCGCTCAAGCTGCGCTGAGGGTTCGCCTCAGCGCCCGCCGCGCGACTCCGGCTGCAGCCAGTCGGCGAGGTTGTCGCCAAACAGTTCGACCTGCTCGTCCTGCAACCTCGCCAGCGCCTCGCGCAGCGGCGCCAGCCAGTGTTCGCCCGGCTTGTCGGGCAACTGCTCGACGCGCGGCAGCGGCCAGGGGCTATGACCGATCAACAGGTGCACCGGATAGCTGCCCAGGTCGCGGCAGAGCACCCAGGCACCGCCGCTGGTGCGGCAGACCAGCCGCTGGCTCTCGAGAAACTCCACCACTTCGACCCATTCGTCCTCAGGCATCGGCCAGCCGGCGCTGCGCATGTCAGTGTGGCGCACCGGGCGGCCGCTCTGCTGGCGCTGGTGAAACACCCGCAGCGCGCCGAAGGCTGCCAGCAGCCGTGGCACCTCGCGGTTGCGCCACTCGCGCGAAGACGACAGGTTGCACACCAGCTCCGCGCCGAGCAGCACGATCATCCACGACAGGTAGATCCACAGCAGGAACAGCGGCACCGTGGCGAAGGCGCCGTAGATCAGTTGATAGCCGGGAAAGAAGCCGACATAGAAGCTGAACGCCTTCTTCGCTGCCTCGAACAGCACCGCGGCGAACACCCCGCCGACCAGCGCATGACCCAGCGGCACGCGGGTGTTCGGTACCGCCGCGTAGAGCAGGGTGAAGGCCGCCACGCTGAGCAGCAGCGGCATGTACTTGAGCAATGTGCCGGCACCGATCAGCGGATGCGGGCCACTGATGAGCGACAGCGAGGCGATATAGGTGCTCAGGGCGAAACCGGCGCCGAGCAGCAACGGCCCGAGGCTGAGAATCGCCCAGTAGATGAGGAAGCTGGTGATCCCCCGGCGCGGCTGGTGCACGCGCCAGATGGTGTTGAACACCTTCTCGATGGTCAGCAGCATCAGCAGCGCGGTGATCAGCAGGAAGGCGATACCGACCCAGGTCAGCTGGCGCGCCTGCACGGTGAACAGGCGCAGGTATTCCTCGATGGCGCTGCCGGTGGTGGGCACGAAGTTGCGGAAGATGAAGCTCTGGATCAGCTCGCCCATGTTCTGGAACGCCGGCACCGCCGAGAGCATGGCGAAGGTCACCGTCATCATCGGCACCACCGCGAACAGCGTGGTGTAGGTCAGCGCCGCGGCATTGCTCGGTCCCTGGTCGGCGAGAAAGCGCCGAAACAGGAATCGCCAGAAATCGACGGTATCGATGAAGCGCGTGCGCATCCCCTCTCCTTTGTCCCGGCCTGTCGCCGGCTTGCATGGGCCGCCGCGCTGCGACGGAGACGCCGCGCAGGCTCCGGAGCGGCGCCGAGGCGAGTAGAATAGCCGCCACCTCACGCAAGATGCGATCCGCAAATGACCGATCTGATCCTCTACCACAACCCCCGCTGCTCGAAATCCCGCGGCGCGCTGGAGTTGCTCGAAGCGCGCGGCCTCTCGCCGATGCTCGTGCGTTACCTGGAAACACCGCTGACCGCCGCCGAGATCGAGGCGCTGCTGGGCAAGCTCGGCATCGGCGCGCGCCAGCTGCTGCGCCGCGGCGAAGACGAATACACCGCCCTCGGCCTGGCCGACGAAGGGCTCGGCGAAGCCCAACTCATCGAGGCGATGGCCAGCCATCCGAAGCTGATCGAGCGGCCGATCCTGGTGGTCGGCGACAAGGCGGTGATCGGCCGTCCGCCGGAAAAGATCCTGGAGCTGCTGGCATGAGCGCGCCCTACGTTCTGGTGTTGTATTACAGCCGCCACGGCGCCACCGCCGAAATGGCCCGGCTGATCGCCCGCGGCGTCGAGCAGGCCGGCCTGGAGGCGCGCCTGCGTACCGTGCCGGCGGTTTCCAGCGAGTGCGAAGCCGTGGCCCCGGCGATTCCTGCCGAAGGCGCGCTCTACGCCAGCCTCGACGACCTCAAGGGGTGTGCCGGCCTGGTGATCGGCAGCCCGACGCGCTTCGGCAACATGGCCGCGCCGCTGAAGTACTTCCTCGACGGCACCAGCGGCCTGTGGCTGACCGGCGAACTGGTCGGCAAACCGGCGGCGGTGTTCACCTCCACCGCCAGTCTGCACGGCGGTCAGGAAACCACCCTGCTGTCGATGATGCTGCCGCTGCTGCACCACGGCATGCTCATCTGCGGCCTGCCCTACAGCGAGGCCGCGCTGGTCGAGACGCGCGGCGGCGGTACGCCGTACGGCGCCAGCCACCACGCCGGTGTCGACGGCAAACGTCCGCTCGACGAACACGAAACGGCCCTGTGCCGTGCCCTTGGCGAGCGCCTGGCGCGCGCCGCCCAGCGCCTGGAGAACTGAAATGGCAAAGACGCCAAAACCGCTGCCGGCACTGGAATGGCTGCAACCACGGATGAAACTGGTGCGCAGTCTGAGCCTGCTCAGCTTCATCGCCCTGGCGCTGCTGATCGTCGGCTGGAACCTGGCCTTCGCCGACTTGCACGGCGCGCGGGTCGGCGTGGTGCTGGCGATCCAGCTGGTCCCGCTGCTGCTGCTCGCACCGGGCATGCTGATGGGCAGCCCGCGCGCGCATGCGTGGCTGTGCTTCGTGGTGAACCTGTACTTCATCCAGGGCGTGCTCGCCGCCATCGACCCCTCGCGCGCGCTGTACGGCTGGCTCGAAGCGGTGATCAGCGCCCTGCTGTTCTGCACCGCGCTGCTCTACACGCGCTGGTGCTTCCAGTACCAGCGCAGGCTGGCGGGCGACGAAGGCTGAGACAGATAGCGTTCACCTGCCCGACATCGGCAGGCGAACAAGTTCGCCCCTACAGAAACACGAGCACGCATGCAGATCTTTTGGGAGCTTTGCGTAGGGGCGAACTTGTTCGCCGGCTTGGCTCCTGTAGGGCGAACACGCTGGCGGCGCCCTACCAGCCCAGCGTTTCCTTGAGGAACGGGATGGTCAGCTTGCGCTGCGCCTGCAGCGAGGCCTGGTCGAGGCGTTCGAGCAGTTCGAACAGCGCGCTCATGCTGCGCGCGCCGCGGGTGAGGATGAAGCGCCCGACTTCGTCGTTGAGGTGCAGGCCGCGGCGCGAGGCGCGCAGCTGCAGGGCGCGCAGCTTGTCCTCGTCGGACAGCTGCTGCAGCTGGAACACCAGCGCCAGGCTCAGCCGCGACTGCAAATCAGGCAGGCTCACCGCCAGCTCGCGCGGCGAAGCGCTGGCGGAGAGCAGCAGGCGCCGGCCGGCATCGCGCAGGCGGTTGAACAGGTGGAACAACGCCTCTTCCCAGTCGGCACGTCCGGCCACCGCTTCCAGATCGTCGAGGCAGACCAGTTCGCACTGCTCCAGATTGTCCAGCAGCGCCGGGCCGTGCTCGACCACTTCACCGAGCGGCAGGTACACCGCCAGCTCGCCACGCTGCTCGAAGCGCAGGCAGGCCGCCTGCAGCAGGTGGCTGCGACCGACTCCCTCCGCGCCCCACAGGTAGATCAGGCTTTCCGTCCAGCCAGCATCCGCCTCGCACAGGCATTCGACATAGCCCAGCGCGGCCGCGTTGGCGCCCGGGTAATAGTTGGCGAAGGTGGCGTCGTCGCGCAGGCGCACGCCAAGCGGGAGTTGCAGTGGTGTCATGCCGGACCAGGGGGTTCCTGGGAGCTTGAAGGCTCCCGATAAAGGTCGGAAAGTTTATATAAACCATGCACATGGCGCAGCAGAACCATGACTACCGCCGCCACCGGCAGGGCCAGCAGCACGCCGGTGAAGCCGAACAGCTGGCCGCCGGCAAGGATCGCGAAGATCACCGCCACCGGGTGCAGGCCGATGCGGTCGCCGACCAGCAGCGGCGTCAGCAGCATGCCTTCGAGCAACTGACCGACGGTGAACACCGCCGCCACGCCGAGCAGCGGGTAGAAGTCGCCGCCGTACTGGAACAGCGCCGCGACCACCGCCGCGCCGAAGCCGACGATGAAGCCCATGTATGGCACGATGCTGGCGAGCCCGGCGAGCAGGCCGATCAGCAGGCCGAGGTCGAGGCCGATGATCATCAGCCCGGCGGCGTAGATCACCCCGAGCGCCAGCATCACCAGCAACTGGCCGCGCAGGAAGGCGCCGAGCACTTCGTGGCATTCGCCGAACAATTGCACGGTGGTGTCTTCGTTGCGCCGCGGCAGCAGCACGCGCAGGCGGGCGACCATCAGGTCCCAGTCGCGCAGCAGGTAGAAGCTCACCACCGGAATCAGCAGCAGGTTGCCCAGCCAGGCGAGCAGCGCCAGGCCCGAGGTGGTCGCGCTGGCGAGGACGATGCCGACGATGTCGGTGGTTTGCCCGAGGTGCTCGGAGAACACCGCCTTGATCCGGTCGAAACGCCAGAACTCCTCGGCCAGGCCGAGCTTGGCCTGCAGCCAGGGCAGCGCGCTGATCTGCAGCCAGTCCAGCGCCCGCGGCGCCAGCTGGTACAGGTGCATGAGCTGCTTTCCGAGCATCGGCAGGACGATCAGCAGCGCCGCCAGCAGGATCAGGCTGAACAGGGCGAACACCGTGACCACGGCCAGCGTGCGCGAGAGCTTCCAGCGCTCCAGGCGATCGACCAGCGGATCGCCGAGGTAGGCCAGCAGCACGCCGACCAGGAACGGCGAGAGGATCGGCGTGAGCAGATAGATCAGCCAGCCGGCCAGCAGCAGGCCGATCAGC
>DIEE01000145.1 GCA_002418465.1 Pseudomonas sp. UBA5782
AGCGCCGCGGCCAGCACGCCGTCGCCGCCGAGCAGCAGGGCGCCGTCCACCGGACGTCCGCGGCCGGAGCTCCAGCGCTCCAGCGGCACCGGCGAAGGCAGGCCGAGAGAGGCCACCAGCTTCTGCCCGAGCGGGGAATTGGCGAAGGTGAAATAACGGTCGCTCATGGAACGGACTCCTGCATTGAATCTCCAAAGTGGACCACGCCGCGCCGCCACTTGTTCGCGGCGGCGCGGCCTCAACCAGGAGCCTCGCCATGACTTCGTTGCGCCGGGTCGCCATCGTCGGCGGCAACCGCATCCCCTTCGCCCGATCCAACGGCGCCTACGCCACCGCGAGCAATCAGGACATGCTCACCGCCGCGCTGGAAGGCCTGATCGAGCGCTACGACCTGCACGGCTTGCGCCTCGGCGAAGTCGTCGCCGGCGCGGTGCTCAAGCATTCGCGCGACTTTAACCTGACCCGCGAATGCGTGCTCGGCTCGCGCCTGGCGCCGGAAACCCCGGCCTACGACATCCAGCAGGCCTGCGGCACCGGGCTGGAGGCGGTGATCCTGGTGGCCAACAAGATCGCCCTCGGGCAGATCGACAGCGGCATCGCCGGCGGCGTCGACACCACCTCGGACGCGCCCATCGGCGTCAACGAAGGGCTGCGCAAGATCCTCCTGCAGGCCAACCGCGGCAAGTCCACCGGCGACAAGCTCAAACCCTTCATGCAACTGCGCCCCGGCCACCTCAAGCCGGCGCTGCCGCGCAACGGCGAGCCGCGCACCGGGCTGTCGATGGGCGAGCATTGCGAGCTGATGGCGCAGGAGTGGGCGATCCCCCGCGCCGAGCAGGATCAGCTGGCCTACGACAGCCACCACAAGCTCGCCGCCGCCTACGCCCAGGGCTGGCAAGACGACCTGCTGACGCCCTACCTGGGCCTGAACCGCGACCAGAACCTGCGCGGTGACATCAGCCTGGAGAAGATGGCGACGCTCAAACCGGTATTCGAGAAAGGCCCGCGCGGCACCCTCACCGCGGCCAATTCGACCCCGCTCACCGACGGCGCCTCGCTGGTGCTGCTGGCCAGCGAGGACTGGGCCAGGGCGCGCGGCCTGCCGATCCTCGCCTACTTCAGGGACGGCGAGGCGGCGGCGGTGGATTTCGTCAAGGCCAGGGAAGGGCTGCTGATGGCGCCGGTGTACGCGGTGCCGCGGCTGCTGGCGCGCAACGGCCTGACGCTGCAGGACTTCGACTACTACGAGATCCACGAAGCCTTCGCCGCTCAGGTGCTCTGCACGCTGAAGGCCTGGGAAGACGCCGAGTACTGCCGCGAGCGGCTTGGCCTGCAGGCGCCGCTGGGCGCCATCGACCGTGCGCGGCTCAACGTCAAGGGCAGCTCGCTGGCCGCCGGCCACCCGTTCGCCGCCACCGGCGGGCGCATCGTCGCCAACTTGGCGAAGCTGCTCGCCGCCGCGGAAAACGGCCGCGGCCTGATCTCCATCTGTGCGGCGGGCGGGCAGGGCGTGACGGCGATCCTGGAGCGTTGATGAGTGGTTTTGGCAACGGCGAAAGGCGCACGAGTTCGTCCCCCGGATGAACGGCTGCTACTCGTAGGGGCGAACTTTTTGTAGGGGCGAACGTGTTCGCCGAGCAGGGCGCAGGTCTGCCAGGGGCACCTGTCGGCAGTTTCGTAGGGAGGGTTAGGCGCATCACCGGAGCGCCGGTCGATCGACGGTGTCATGTGCGCCGTAACCCACCATGCGGTGGCTCGCCGGACACCGTCCGGTGGGTTACGCGGTGCTGGAGACCAGTGTCGTGCTTGTTCGTCCGCGTATCCGCCGCTAACCCACCCTACAGATGCTGAACGGGGCATTCGGTGCCGGCGCCTAGGCGGAGTCCCCGCTTTGCAGGCGGATGGCCAGGTCGAGGATGTCCTTTGCGACGTAATCCCAGTCGCCCTCGGCCCGCAGGTCCTTGCTTTGCGTCGGACCGTATTCATGCGGGCGCGGGATGAAGGCGGTCTTCAGGCCGAGCTTCTGCGCCGCGGCCAGGTCGTAGTTGTGCGCGGCGCAGAGCATCACCTCGTGCGGAGGCAGGCGCAGCAGCTCGCAGGCGCCGAGGTAGACCTCGCGGTCGGGTTTGTAGTGGCGGAACAGGTCGGCGCAGAACAGCACGTTCCATGGCAGCTCGGCGTGCCGCGCGACATCCAGCATCAGGCTGAGATTGCCGTTGGTGAGGCTGCCGACGGTGTAGTGCCGGCGCAGCGCGGTGAGCCCGGCGACGCTGTCGGGCCAGGGCTCCAGGCGATGCCAGAAGCGGTTGATGCGCTGGCGCTGCGCCTCGTCGAGGTCCAGGCCGTGCTCCTCCAGCAGCCGGTCCAGGCTCTGCCGGTGCAGGTCGTCGAGCACCGTCCAGGGCAGCTCGCCGCGGCGCACGCGGTCCATCGACGGCGCGTAGTGGCCGCGCCACTGATCGGCGAGAGTCTCGCCGGGAATCGCCTGGCCGGTTTCCCGTGCCAGCTCGGCGAACTGCGCGATCAGGCTGGAGCGCCAGTCGACCACGGTGCCGAACACGTCGAAGACGATGGCTTTCATCGGCTTGTCTCCCTAGGTTTTCGGAGTGATGTGGATATCGCTGATGCCCAGCTCGGCGATGCGGCTGTACTCGCTGTCGCAGACCGGGTCTTCCCAGGGGCCATCGGTGGTGACCTGCGGCTCGGCCTGGTGTTTGCGCATCAGCCGCAGGCGCACCTGGTCGAGGCTCGGTTCCTCGAATTCCTGCATTTCCAGCGAGGCGTCCTGGCCGTTGATACGGTAGCTGACGAGGTAATGCTTGAGTGCGTGCATGGTGAGAATCCTGGGCGGGTTTGTCTTCCGACCACGTCGGCGCGCTCAGTTTCCCTCGTGTTCGCAGGCATCGGCTTCCGCGGCGAGCAGCAACGCCTTGCGCGGCACGCCCCAGCGGTAGCCGCTGAGCGCGCCGTTGGCGCCGACCACGCGGTGGCAGGGCACCAGCAGCCCCAGCGGATTGCTGGCGCAGGCGCGGGCCA
>DIEE01000148.1 GCA_002418465.1 Pseudomonas sp. UBA5782
AGCGCCATGTCATCCAGCCGCGGATCGTGGGTCAGCGCGACGATGGCGGTGTGCGCATCCGGTTCGGCGGCGAGCACGGCGTCGTCGGGCATGCCGGGCAGGAAGCGCACCCGCTCCAGCGGCCAGTCATGGGAATAGGCTTCGCGCGGGTCGCAGATCAGCACCTCGAAACCCAGCGTGTGCGCCAGGTCGGCAACGTAGCGCGAGAGCTGCCCGGCGCCGATCAGCAGCAGCCGCCAGGCCGGGCCGAAGGGCGCCACCAGGCGTTCGCCGTCGAAGTGCAGCGCCTGCTCGCGGCCGATCGGCGTCAGCGTCACCGCACCCGTGCGCAGGTTGAGATGACGGGCAACGCGTTCGTGGGCCTCGCAGCGCTGCAACAGCTCGTCGATCCAGCCGGCGTCGCATAGCGGTTCCTGCACCAGCCGCAAGGTGCCGCCGCAGGGCAGGCCGAAACGCGCCGATTCCTCCTTGGTCACGCCATAGGTGATCAACTCGCACTGCGTCTGCTCGTCGACCCGCAGCGGCAGGCGCGCCAGCAGATCGTCCTCGATGCAGCCGCCGGACACCGAGCCCTCGACCCGGCCGTCGCCGCGCAGGGCGAGCAGCGAACCCACCGGGCGTGGCGCGCTGCCCCAGGTTTCCACCACGCTGTAGAGCACCACGTCGTGGCCTTCGCGGAGCCAGTCGCGGGCGCGCCGCAACACCGTCAGATCGACGCCATCCATTCGTTTCGCCTCATCATTCAATCGGTGCCGATCGTAACGCCGGCCTGTTTTCACTGACTCGCCGCGGGCGACGCAAGTTCGCCGATGCGCGCTCAACGCAGCAGCATCGCCTCGCCGACCTTGCGCCGCGCCGCCCTGCCGGCCAGGCGCTCGACCAGGGTCAGGGCGAACTCCAACGCCGCCGCCGGGCCCTGGGCGGTGGTCAGGTTGCCGTCGACCACCACCGACTGGTCGACGAACACGCAGCCGGACAGGCGATCGCTGAACGCCGGGTAGCAGGTCATCCGCCGTCCCTTGAGCACGCCGAAGGGTTGCAGCGCCAGCGCGGGCGCGGCGCAGATGGCGGCGAATTCCAGTCCGGCGGCGGCCTGCTTGCGCACCCGTTCGGCCCGCGGCCGGGGGGGGGCCCGGCCCTCCGCGGCCCCCCCCCCCCCCCNNCCGCTCCACCGGGCAGCACCAGCAGGTCGAAATCCTGCGCCAACACGTCGAGCAGCATCGCGTCGGCGGTCAGCCGGCTGCCACGTGCGCAGGTGAACATCCGCCGCGCCTCGACGCTGGCCATCACCACTTCGATCTCGGCGCGGCGCAGCACGTCGAGGAGGGTCACGGTTTCGATGTCTTCCACGCCGTCGGCGACGGCCAGCAGGGCTCGGGGCATAGGCACCTCCAGATGTCGATGGGTCGAGGGTACAGCGTTCGCCACGCCGGCGGCGCGGCTTTGCGCGCGGGCGTTCGGCCGTTGGCAGTTTCGACGCGATTGCCCGAGCCGATCCGCGGGCGGTGTTTTCGGCTACCGTTTTGCTATGATTCGCGCCGTTTTGCTGACCGACCGGCCAACTTCAGTGGGCCATCACCTCCTTCGCGGCGCCGCGGCACCGCTTCCATGACCATCAAGCGCGCCTGCAGAGCGCGCCGGGAGATCGCCATGCTGGAACGACTCTTTCAACTCAAGGCGCATGACACCACGGTGCGCACCGAGATCCTCGCCGGTTTCACCACCTTCCTGACCATGGCCTACATCCTCTTCGTCAACCCGAGCATCCTCGGCGAGACGGGCATGGACAAGGGCGCGATCTTCGTCGCCACCTGCCTGGCCGCGGCCATCGGTTCGGCAATCATGGGCCTGATCGCCAACTACCCGATCGCGCTGGCGCCGGGCATGGGCCTGAACGCCTTCTTCACCTACACCGTGGTGCTGCACATGGGCCACACCTGGCAGGTGGCGCTGGGCGCGGTGTTCCTCTCGGCGTGCATGTTCTTCCTGCTGTCGATCTTCAGAATCCGCGAATGGATCATCAACAGCATCCCGCTGGAGCTGCGCTCGGCGATCGCCGCCGGCATCGGCCTGTTCCTCGCGCTGATCGGCCTGAAGGAAGCCGGCATCGTCGTCGCCAACCCTGCCACGCTGGTCGGCATGGGCGACTTGGCCAAACCGGAAGCGGTGCTGGCGATCCTCGGCTTTTTCCTGATCGTCGCCCTGGAGGCGCGCAAGGTCACCGGTGCGGTGCTGATCGGCATCCTCGCCACCACCGCGGCCGGCATCGCCCTGGGCGTATCGAGCTTCGGCGGCTTCGTCTCCATGCCGCCGTCGCTGGCGCCGACCTTCCTGCAGCTGGACATCAAGGGCGCGCTGGACATCGGCCTGGTCAGCGTGATCTTCGCCTTCCTCTTCGTCGACCTGTTCGACAACTCCGGCACCCTGATCGCGGTGGCGAAGAAGGCCGGGCTGATGCGCAAGGACGGCCACATGCCGAAGATGGGCCGCGCGCTGATAGCCGACAGCAGCGCGGCGATGGTCGGGTCGCTGCTCGGCACCTCGACCACCACCAGCTACATCGAATCCGCCGCCGGGGTCAGCGCCGGCGGGCGCACCGGGCTGACCGCCATCGTGGTCGCGGTGCTGTTCCTCTTCGCGCTGTTCTTCTCGCCGCTGGCCGGCAGCGTGCCGGCCTTCGCCACCGCGCCGGCGCTGCTGTTCGTCGCGGTGCTGATGACCGCCGGCCTGGCCGAGATCGACTGGGACGACATCACCGTCGCCGCGCCGGTGGTGATCACCGCGCTGGCCATGCCGCTGACCTTCTCCATCGCCAACGGCATCGCCTTCGGCTTCATCGCCTGGACCGCGATCAAGCTGCTCGCCGGCCGCGGCCGCGAGCTGAACCCGGCGCTGGTGGTGCTCTCGATCCTCTTCGTGATCAAGCTGGGCTGGTACCCGTAAGGTTTTCGTAGGGTGCGCCACAGCGCGGCGATCCCAGCCAGGCGGTGCGCGCGGCGCACCCTAGGGTGGCAACGCGCACCGGGTGGGCCGGGCGGCGCTCCGCTTCAGCCCACCTGACCTAGCCCAGCCCCCCAGCGCTTCCCGCAACCCGACAAAGCCATCCCCGCCGTCCTGGCGAATCCGTACAATGGCCGCCCGATTTCCGCGCCTGCCTGAGTGATCCATGAGCTCCGTCCCCCTCGATTCCGCCGCCTACGCCCAGCAACTCGCCGAGAAGACCGCGCGCCTGCGCGAGCTGCTGGCGCCGTTCGAGGCGCCCGAGCCGCAGGTGTTCGACTCGCCGCTGCAGCATTACCGGCTGCGTGCCGAGTTCCGCCTGTGGCGGGAAAACGAGGAGCGCTTCTACGCGATGTTCGAGAAGGGCGACAAGTACACGCCTATCCTGACCGAGGACTTCCCCATCGCCAGCGCGCGGATCAACGCGCTGATGGCGCCGCTCAAAGCCGCCTGGCAGGCCAGCACGGCACTGTCGTTCAAGCTGTTCCAGGTGGAATTCCTCACCACCCTCGCCGGCGATGCGTTGATCACCCTGGCCTACCACCGGCCGCTGGACGATGCCTGGCAGGCCACGGCGGAACAGGTCGCGGCCGAGCTGCAGGTAAGCCTGATCGGCCGTTCGCGCGGGCAGCGCATCGTGATCGGCAAGGATTTCGTCGAGGAAGAACTGGAGGTCGCCGGGCGGCGCTTCCGTTATCGCCAGCCCGAGGGCGCCTTCACCCAGCCCAACGGCACGGTGAACGGCAAGATGCTCGCCTGGGCCCACGAGGCGCTGGGCGAGCGCGACGACGACCTGCTGGAGCTGTACTGCGGCAACGGCAACTTCACCCTGCCGCTGGCCACCCGCGTGCGCAAGGTGCTGGCCACCGAGATCAGCAAGTCGTCGGTGTACGCGGCGCTGGCCAACCTCGCCGACAACGAAATCGACAACGTCACCCTGGTGCGACTCTCGGCCGAGGAGCTGACCCAGGCGCTGAACGAGGTTCGCCCGTTCCGCCGCCTGGCCGGCATCGACCTGAAAAGCTACGACTTCGGCAGCGTGTTCGTCGACCCGCCGCGCGCCGGAATGGACCCGGACACCTGCGAGCTGACGCGGCGCTTCGAGCGCATCCTCTATATCTCGTGCAACCCGGAAACCCTGGCGCAGAACATCGCGCAGCTGCACGACACCCATCGCATCGAGCGCTGCGCGCTGTTCGACCAGTTCCCCTGGACCCACCACATGGAGTCCGGGGTGCTGCTGGTTCGGCGCTAGCCGGTCTGCTGCGCGTCGGCTCGAATCAGCCGACGAACAACCGCCCGATGCCGAAATTGGAGCCGACGCTCCAGATCAGCACGGTCAGCGCCAGCAGCGCTTCGAGCACCAGCACGCCGATGCCCAGGGTTCCGCTGGACAGGATGAAACCGTCCTTGCGCGGAATCTGCAGGAACGCCGGAATCCCCAGGTAGAGCAGGTAGGCCGTGTAGCAGAAGGCCACGCAGCCAACGAGGATGCACAGCCAGATCAGCGGGTAGAGCAGCACCGCGCCGGCGAGGAACAGCGGCGTCGCCACGTAGCCGGCGAAGACGATGCAGCGCTCCACGTTGGGCCGATCCGGGTAGCGCTCGGCCATGCGGAAGATCACGTTACCCATCACCGCGATGGCGGCGAGGATCGCCAGGTAGAAGCCGGCGCCCAGGGCGATGGCCACAGGCAGCGACACCTCCGAGGTCTGCATGTCGCCCAGCTTCCAGCCGATCTGGGTGGTGCCGATGAACGCGCAGACCACCGGTATCAGCGCCATCAGCAGCACGTGATGCGCATACAGGTGGGTTACGGTTTCGCCTTCGGTGTTGATCTGGGCCCATTCCCGATTCGGACGGGACAACAGTCCCCATACGTGATTGATCATCGCGTTCCCTCCTCTCCCGCCCCTCGCGGGGCTGTGTCGAAACCGCGCCGGCGGGGTGTCGACGACGGACTCTGTAATAGAGAGTAGACCCACCTGCGATGGTTCGTCGCACCCACGGAAGACCGATGAAGCGCACCCCGGCAACAGCCGCTCACACCTTCGCCGGCGGCGCTTGACCTGAGTGGATCCCGAACGCTCAAGGGCGCGGTATCCTGCCGTTTCATCGTCAGGAGAATCCCCATGCGCGCTTTCCCACTGCTCGCCGCGCTGCTCGTCGGCAGCGTCGCCCAGGCCGCCGAGCCGGTCACCATCGATGTCTACCGCGACCCCAACTGCGGCTGCTGCACATCCTGGATCAAGCATCTGGAGCAGAACGGCTTCAGCGTCCGCGACCACATCGAGAAGGACATGCCGGCGCTGAAGACCCGCCTCGGCGTGCCGCACGCCCTGGGCTCGTGCCACACCGGGGTGATCGACGGCAAGTTCGTCGAGGGCCACGTGCCGGCCAGCGACGTCCTTGCATTGCGCCAGCGCGCCGACCTGGCCGGCATCGCCACGCCGGGCATGCCGATGGGCTCGCCGGGGATGGAAATGGGTGACCACAAGGACGCCTACCAGGTGATCGGCGTCGGCACCGACGGCAAGCAGAGCGTAGTGAGCGACTACCCGGCCCATTGACCGGCGTCAAACAGGCGGTTCGGGGCGTTCCCTTTCGTCAGGAACTGCCGGCTGCGGCACGAGTGGGGCAATGGCGCTGGTGTAGATTCGCGCGCTTTGCATGATGGCGCTTCGCCTTTGCGCGCAGCGTTTTTCCGTCCTCCAGCCGTGCTCGGACCCCGCCCATGACGCCTGATGTCCTCGCTCCCCTGGCCGCCGACTGGGCGGCCCTCCTCGACCGCTACGACGCCGAGCTGTGCGGCAAGGTCGGTGCGCTGATCGATCGGCACAGCGCCGCGCTGGCCGAACGGTTCTACCAGCACATGGGCGAAGACCCGCACGCCGGGCAGTTCCTCGCCCACCAGCGCGTCGAGGAACACCTCAAACCGTCGATGACCAAGTGGCTGCAGGGCATGTTCGCGCTGCACCGCAGCTGCGAAGTGCCGCAGCTGATCGCCCTGCAGAAGCAGATCGGCGAGATCCACGCGCGGGTCGACATCCCGATCAGCCTGGTGATGCGCGGCACGCGCTTTCTCAAGGAAGCGATCTTCCTGCAACTGGGCGCCGCGCAGTTCGGTGCGGCGCAGGTCGATGCCACCACCTTCGTCAGCGAGAACATCGACATCGCCCTGGAGGTCATGAGCCAGGCCTACACCTTGGCGAACCAGCGCAACGCCCGCTCCGAGGAGGCCTACCGGCTGTTCTCGGTGTCGCAGAACATCGGCACCGAGCGCGAACGCCAGCGCGCCGGCCTGCTCGACTGGGAAAACCAGCTGATGTACGACATCGCCCTCGGCGCCCCGGCCGCGCAACTGCCGCGCCTGCTGCAGTCGGAGTTCGGCCTGTGGTTCAAGCACAAGGCCACCCACGCCTTCCAGGACGCGGTGGAAATGGACGCCATCAGCGAACACGTCGGGCGCATCGAGACCTGCATCGCCCACTTCCGGCCGGACGACGACAAGCTGCGTCAATTGCGCGAACTGCGCGACTCGACCAAGGCCGTGCGCTACCTGCTGGACAATCTCTTCGAGCGCGCCGGCGAGCTGGAAGTCGGCCGCGACAGCCTCACGCAGATGCTCAACCGCAAGTTTCTCAGCGTCGTGCTGAGCCGCGAGATCGGCCTGTCGCGCACCACCCACAGTCATTTCGCCGTGCTTATGATCGACATCGACCACTTCAAGAGCGTCAACGACAACCTCGGCCACGAAGCCGGCGACCTGGTCCTGCAGCAGGTCGCGGCGATCCTCTCCAGCGCCATCCGCGGTGGCGACTACGCCTTCCGCTACGGCGGCGAGGAGTTCCTGCTGATCCTCGTCGACACCACCGAAGCCAATGCCATGACCCTCGCCGAGCGCGTGCGCCGGCGCGTCGCCGAGGAAGTCTTCCAGCTCGCCGCGAATCGCACGATCCGCACCACTATCAGCGTCGGCGTGGCCCTGCACGATGGCCATCCGGACTTCCAGCGCACCTTGAGCCAGGCCGACCAGGCGCTCTACCGGGCCAAGCACGAAGGCCGCGACCGGGTCGTTCTGGCCGGCAACTGAACGTCATGACGCATCGCGCGTCCTAGCATGAAGGCGCCGGACTCACCGGCCTTCAAGGAGATCCGGCGATGCGTTGGCAAAGGGCGAGAAGAAGCGAAAACGTGACGGACGGCCGCTCCGGCGGAAACGGCCTGCGCGTCGGCGGCGGGCTGGGCCTGGGCGGCATCGTCGCGGTGGTGGTGATCAGCCTGCTGATGGGCCAGGACCCGCTGCAGATCCTCGGCCAGCTCGCCGGCCAGGGCACCCAGGTCAGCCAGAGCCAGCCGGCCGACGGCAGTGCCGATGCCGAGGTGGATTTCGTCAGTGCGATCCTCGGCGACACCGAAGACACCTGGGCCGCGCTGTTCGCCACCGGCGGCGGCCAGTACCGCCAGCCGGAACTGCGCCTGTTCAGCGGCGGTACCAACTCCGCCTGCGGCTATGCCTCCTCGCAGGTCGGACCGTTCTATTGCTCGCTCGACCAGAAGGTCTACCTGGACCTCGGCTTCTTCCGCGAACTGGAACAGCGTTTCAAGTCCGCCGGCGACTTCGCCCAGGCCTACGTGATCGCCCACGAAGTCGGCCACCACGTGCAGAACCTGCTCGGCGTCCCCGCCACCGTCGACGCCGCCCGCCGCAATGGCCAGCCGATGGAAGGCGCCAGCGGGCTCTCGGTGCGCCAGGAACTGCAGGCCGACTGCTACGCCGGCGTCTGGGCCTTCCATGCGCAGAAGCGCCTGGACTGGATGGAACCCGGCGACCTCGAAGAAGCCCTCAACGCCGCCAGCGCGATCGGCGATGACCAACTGCAACGCCGCGGCCAGGGCCGCGTGGTGCCCGACTCCTTCACCCACGGCACCTCGCAGCAGCGCGTGCGCTGGTTCAAGGCGGGGTTCGAGAGCGGCTCGCCGGAGAGTTGCGATACGTTTGCGGCGAAGGCGTTGTGAACATCGTCTAGATTCAGCCGATCGCCACGGGAGCAAGGATGCTCATGGACCTGTTACCGAACAGCAAAACCCTTCGCAGCCGGATGACGGACGCCGAACTGGTGCTCTGGCGACAACTGCGCGGCCGTCGTTTTCTCGGCCTCAAGTTCAAACGGCAGAAACCGATGGGGCGCTACATCGTCGACTTCGTCTGCCTGGAGCGCTTTCTGATCATCGAAGTGGACGGTGGCCAGCATCAGGCGGCGGATAGGGATGTCGCGCGCGACCGTTATTTCGAGGGGCGCGGCTTTCGTGTACTGCGCTTCTGGAATCACGAGGTGTTGCGGGAAACGGAGGCGGTGCTGGAACGTATTCGGCTGACGCTGCTGGAAGGCTTTATCCCTCTCCCCGGCCCTCTCCCGTAAACGGGAGAGGGGGTTGGCCGTGCGCGCTCGGATCGTCTCGGTGGGCCGACAGGTCGTCACGTTGACGCACGACTCTTCTACCTACTTCATACCGCCCCCTCTCCCATTCATGGGAGAGGGTTGGGGAAAGGGCCGCCGTCCCGGATTCTCCCCACGGCCCCGCCGCCCCTAGCGCAAGCGCTCCGACCGGCACGAGGCGTCCATCACCCACTCCACACCGCACCCTCTCCCATTCATGGGAGAGGGTTGGGGAAAGGGCCGCCGTCCCGGATTCTCCCCACAGCCCCCGCACGACCCTGTGGCGCAAGCGCTCCGACCGGCACGAGGCGTCCATCACCCACGCCACACCGCCCCTCCCCCATCATGGGAGAGGGTTGGGGAG
>DIEE01000272.1:0-166 GCA_002418465.1 Pseudomonas sp. UBA5782
ACCCGTCGCCTGCGCGAGCAGATCGGCGCGCTGGCGGCGACCAGCGCCGACGTGCTGATCCTGGGCGAAACCGGTTCCGGCAAGGAGGTCGTGGCGCGCGCGCTGCACGAGCTGTCGGCGCGACGCAGCGGCCCCTTCGTCGCCATCAATGCCGGCGCGCTGGCGG
>DIEE01000272.1:483-11460 GCA_002418465.1 Pseudomonas sp. UBA5782
CCGGGCAACGTGCGCGAACTGCAGAACGCCGCCGAGCGCTTCGCCCTTGGCCTGGAGCTGGCGCTGGACAACCCTGCGCCGAGCCTGCCGGCGGTGCAGGGCGGCCTCGGTGAGCAGGTCGAAGCCTTCGAGCGGGCGCTGATCGCCGCCGAGCTGAGCCGCCCGCACGGCTCGTTGCGCAGCCTCGCCGAAGCTCTCGGCCTGCCGCGCAAGACCCTGCACGACAAGCTGCGTAAGCACGGCCTGCACTTCGGAGAAGGCGGCGACGAAAGTGACTGAACGGTCAGTCGAATAGCGCTTTGCCACCTTCATCGGCGGCGCGCCATTTACTGTCCATGCTGCGACGCCCCGCCACGGCGCCGCTTGTCGGCTTGACACAGGTCATCCTGCGCCAGCGTGGTGCGCGCCCAATGGAATCAGATAACCGATTCCGGAGGGCACCATGGAACGACAAACGACGCGCAAGCTGCGCCTCGGCGCACTCACCGCACTGGTCATCGGCTCGATGGTCGGCGGCGGCATCTTTTCACTGCCACAGAACATGGCGGCCAGCGCCGGCGCCGGCGCGGTACTGNNGATCGGCTGGGCGATCACCGCGGTCGGCATGCTCACCCTGGCGCTGGTGTTTCAGAACCTCGCGGTACGCAAGCCCGAGCTGGACACCGGGGTCTACGCCTACGCGAAAGCGGGCTTCGGCGACTACATGGGCTTCTCGTCCGCCTGGGGCTACTGGATCAGCGCCTGGATCGGCAACGTCAGCTACTTCGTGCTGCTGTTCGCCACCCTCGGCTACTTCTTCCCGGTCTTCGGCGAGGGCAACACGACGGCCTCGATCATCGGCGCCTCGCTGCTGCTCTGGGGCGTGCACTTCCTGGTCCTGCGCGGGATCCACGAGGCAGCGCTGGTCAACCTGATCACCACCGTGGCGAAGATCGTTCCGCTGCTGATCTTCATCGTCATCACCGCCGTGGCCTTCGACGTCGACCTGTTCACCGCGGACTTCTGGGGTAAAGGCAACCCCGACCTGGGGAGCGTGCTGAACCAGGTGCGCGGGATGATGCTGGTCACCGTCTGGGTGTTCATCGGCATCGAGGGTGCCAGCATCTACTCGGCACGCGCCGAACACCGCAGCGAGGTGGCCAAGGCCACTGCGATCGGCTTCTACAGCGTGCTCCTGCTGCTGGTACTGGTGAACGTACTGTCCATGGGCGTGCTCGGACAGGCCGAGCTGGCGGCGCTGAAGAATCCCTCCATGGCCGGCGTACTGGAACGTGTGGTCGGCCACTGGGGCGCGGTGCTGATCAGCGTCGGGCTGGTGGTCTCGCTGACCGGCGCGCTGCTGTCCTGGACGCTGCTCTGCGCGGAGATCCTCTTCGCCGGCGCACGCGACCACACCATGCCGAACTTCCTCAAGAAGGAGAACGCCAACGGCGTCCCGGCGAATGCGCTGTGGCTGTCCAACGGGCTGATCCAGCTGTTCCTGATCATCACCCTGTTCAACTCGGCGACCTACCTCAACCTGCTCTACCTGGCCACCTCGATGATCCTGGTGCCGTACTTCTGGTCGGCCGCCTACGCTGCGCTGCTCGCCCTGCGCGGGGAAACCTACGAGCAGGCCGTCGGCGCGCGCCGCCGCGACCTGGCGATCGGCGCGGTGGCGGTGCTCTACGCAGTCTGGCTGCTCTACGCCGGCGGCCTCAAGTACGTGCTGCTGTCGGCGCTGCTGTACGCGCCGGGCGCGCTGTTCTTCGCCAAGGCCAAGCGCGAACAGGGCCAGCCCCTGTTCACCGGCGTGGAGAAAATCATCCTCGCGGCGGTGCTGGTTGGCGCGGTCGTCGCCGCCTACGGCCTCTACGACGGCTTCCTCAGCCTCTGATCCAGCGGATTCAAGGAGAACCACCATGTCCAACCCCACAAAAAAACTCGGCGTGCACTCCGAAGCCGGCAAGCTGCGCAAGGTGATGGTCTGCGCGCCCGGCCTCGCGCACCTGAGGCTGACGCCGGACAACGCCGACGAACTGCTCTTCGACGATGTCATCTGGGTCAGCCAGGCCAAGCGCGACCACTTCGACTTCGTCACCAAGATGCGCGAGCGCGGCGTCGAGGTGCTGGAGATGCACAACCTGCTCACCGAGACGGTGAAGAACCCGCAGGCACTGAAATGGATTCTCGACCACAAGCTCGCCGTCGACCTGGTCGGCGTCGGCCTGCAGGACGAACTGCGCAGCTGGCTCGAAGGCCTGGAGCCGCGCACGCTGGCCGACTTCCTCATCGGCGGGGTGTCCGCCGCCGACCTGCAGGGCAGCCACGGCGGCGAGATGATCCGCCTGTTCCGCGACTACCTCGGCCACAGCAGCTTCCTTCTGCCGCCGCTGCCCAACACCGTGTTCACCCGCGACACCACCTGCTGGATCTACGGCGGCGTCACCCTCAACCCGATGTACTGGCCGGCGCGCCGCCAGGAAACCCTGCTCGCCGCGGCGATCTATCGCTTCCATCCGGAATTCGCCGGCGCCGACTTCCAGGTCTGGTACGGCGATCCTGAAGTCGACCACGGCCAGGCCACCCTGGAAGGCGGCGACGTGATGCCGATCGGCAACGGCGTGGTGCTGATCGGCATGGGCGAACGCAGCTCGCGCCAGGCCATCGGCCAGCTCGCGCAGTCGCTGTTCCGCAACGGCGCCGCCGAGCGGGTGATCGTCGCCGGACTGCCGAAGTCGCGCGCCTCGATGCACCTGGACACGGTATTCAGCTTCTGCGACCGCGACCTGGTCACGGTCTTCCCCGCCGCGGTGAACGCCATCGTGCCCTTCAGCCTGCGCCCGGACGAAAGCAAGCCCGGCGGCATCGACATCCGCCGCGAGGAGAAAGGCTTCGTCGAGGTGGTCGCCGAGGCTCTCGGCCTGCCGCAGCTGCGCACCATCGAGACCGGCGGCGACAGCTTCGAGGCCGAACGCGAACAGTGGGACGACGGCAACAACGTGGTCGCCCTGGAGCCCGGCGTGGTCATCGCCTATGACCGCAACACCTTCACCAACACCCGCCTGCGCAAGGCCGGGGTGGAAGTCATCACCATCGACGCCAGCGAGCTGGGTCGGGGCCGTGGCGGCGGCCACTGCATGACCTGCCCGATCGTGCGCGACCCCATCGACTACTGATCGACCGGCGCGCGGCCAGCGCCGCGCACCATTTCCAAAACAGAGGAACGGCAAACATGGCCTTCAACATCCACAACCGCAGCCTGCTCAGCCTGATGCACCACAGCGAGCGCGAGCTCTGCTACCTGCTCGACCTGTCGCGCGATCTCAAGCGCGCCAAGTACACCGGTACCGAACGCCAGCACCTGAAAGGCAAGAACATCGCGCTGATCTTCGAGAAGACCTCCACGCGTACCCGCTGCGCCTTCGAGGTGGCGGCCTACGACCAGGGAGCCAACGTCACCTACATCGACCCGAACTCCTCGCAGATCGGCCACAAGGAGAGCATGAAGGACACCGCCCGCGTGCTCGGGCGGATGTACGACTCCATCGAGTACCGCGGCTTCAGGCAGGCCATCGTCGAGGAACTGGCGAAATACGCCGGCGTGCCGGTGTTCAACGGCCTGACCGACGAATACCACCCGACGCAGATGATCGCCGACGTGATGACCATGCGCGAACACAGCGACAAGCCGCTGCATTCGATCAGCTACGCCTACCTGGGCGATGCGCGCTTCAACATGGGCAAGTCGCTGCTGCTGATCGGCGCCAAGCTGGGCATGGACGTGCGCATCGGCGCGCCCAAGGCGCTGTGGCCGAGCCAGGAGCACATCGATGCCTGCCAGGCCTTCGCCGACGCCAGCGGCGCGACCCTGACACTCACCGAAGACCCGCTCGCGGCGGTGAAAGGCGTCGACTTCATCCACACCGACGTCTGGGTCTCCATGGGCGAACCGGTGGAAGCCTGGGCCGAGCGCATCGGCCAGTTGCTGCCGTACCAGGTCAACGCCGGGCTGATGAAGGCGGCGGGCAACCCGCGGGTGAAATTCATGCACTGCCTGCCGGCGTTCCACAACGCGGAAACCAAGGTCGGCCAGCAGATCGCCGCGCAGTATCCGAACCTCGCCAACGGCATCGAAGTGACCGAGGAGGTCTTCGAGTCGCCGGCCAACATCGCCTTCGAGCAGGCGGAAAACCGCATGCACACGATCAAGGCGATCCTCGTCTCGACCCTCGCCGAAATCTGACCCCGCGCCCGCGGCGCCCGACCGGTGCGCCGCGAGCCTGACAAGGAGAACCCCATGCGCATCGCCATCGCCCTGGGCGGCAACGCCCTGCTTCGCCGCGGCGAACCCCTGAGCGCGGAAAACCAGCGCGGCAACGTGCGCCTCGCCTGCACGCAGATCGCCAAGGTGGCCACCGGCAACCAGTTGCTCATCGCCCACGGCAACGGCCCGCAGGTCGGTCTGCTGGCCCTGCAGGGTGCGGCCTACAAGGATGTCTCCAGCTACCCACTGGATGTCCTCGGCGCCGAAACCGAGGGCATGATCGGCTACATGATCGAACAGGAGCTGGGCAACCTGCTGCCCTTCGAGGTGCCCTTCGCTACCCTGCTCACCCAGGTCGAGGTGGACGCCGCCGACCCGGCGTTCGCTGCGCCGAGCAAGCCGATCGGACCGGTGTATTCGCGTGCCGACGCCGAGCACCTGGCCACCGAGAAGGGCTGGAGCATCGCCGCCGACGGCGAGCACTTCCGCCGCGTGGTCGCCAGCCCCAGGCCCAAGCGGATCTTCGAGCTGCGCCCGCTGAGCTGGCTGCTGGAGAAGGGCTGCGTGGTGATCTGCGCCGGTGGCGGCGGCATCCCGGTGCGCTACGACGCCGAGGGCAAGCTCGAAGGCGTCGAGGCGGTGATCGACAAGGACCTCTGCTCGGCGCTGCTGGCCCAACAGCTGGAGTGCGACCTGCTGGTGATCGCCACCGACGTCGACGGCGTTTACCTGGACTGGGGCACGCCTGCTCAACGCGCCATCGCCGCCGCGCGCCCGGACGACCTCGATGCATTGGACTTCGCCGCCGGCTCCATGGGTCCGAAGGTGCAAGCCGCCTGCGAGTTTGCCCGGCACACCGGCAAGCCGGCGGTGATCGGCTCGCTGGCCGACATCGAAGCCATAGTCACCGGCAATGCCGGAACCCGCGTCGACCTCGGCGCCGCCGCCCTCACCTGCCGCTGACCCCACCATACCGCGAGAGCCGACCGGCCTTCGCGGCCGTTCCGCAGCCCCCTCGCCGCGCGACTCGCCAATGGATTCAGTGACTCGACGGTCACCGCATTCGTCAGCATGTACATTCGCTTGATCCGACCGCCCTGCCGAACGGGGCGGCAGACGCCCGATTCAACGCCAATAATCGACAGTTCGTGATTGCCCGACACTGTCTTCCTTGCGTGAGGAGCTACTCGAGTCATGTCTCGCCTACCCGTCATCGTCGGCTTCGGTGGTTACAACTCCGCGGGCCGCAGCTCGTTCCACCACGGCTTTCGCCGCACCGTCATCGAGTCGCTGGACGCCCAGGCGCGCCAGCAGACACTGACCGGCCTGGCCGTGATGATGAAGCTGGTCAGCGTGGTCGACGGCGAATACCGCGACGCCGAGGGCGCCACGCTGAGCCCAGCGCAGATCGAGAAGCGCCTCGGTGCGCAGATTCTCGACTCCACGCTGATCCGCCGGATCGAGAAGCAGCACCTCGACGTGAACGCCGCGCACTGGCACAAGAACCTCGAGATCGGCGGTACCAACGGCCAGCCGCTGAGCTTCACGGTGGCCGCCAAGCAGCTGCCGGAACCGCTACCGGCGAACTGGTCGGTGGAGCCGGTCAGCGACACTGAAGTCTGCGTCACCCTGCACGAGCGCTGCGAGATCAAGGTCGACAGCTACCGCGAGCTGCCGGTGAAATCCGCCGGCCAGCTGCCCACCGGCTTCGAGCCCGGCGAGCTGTACAACTCGCGCTTCCACCCGCGCGGCCTGCAGATGACCGTGGCCGGCGTCACCGACGCGCTGCATTCGGTGGGCATCGACTGGGCACGTATCGTCGAGCAGGTGGCGCCGGGCGAGATCGCCGTGTTCTCCGGCAGCCTGATGACGCAGATGGACGAATACGGCAACGGCGGGCTGCTGCAGTCGCGCCTGCGCGGCCATCGGGTCAGCGCCAAGCAGCTGCCGCTGGGCTTCAACAGCATGCCCACCGACTTCATCAACGCCTACGTGCTGGGCAGCGTCGGCGAAACCGGGACCATCACCGGCGCCTGCGCGACCTTCCTCTACAACCTGCAGAAAGGCATCGAAGGCATCGCCTCCGGCCGCTCGCGGGTGGTCGTGGTGGGCAACAGCGAAGCACCGATCCTGCCCGAATGCATCGAGGGCTACGCCGCCATGGGCGCACTGGCCACCGAGGAAAACCTGCGCCTGATCGAAGGCCGCGACGACGTCGACTTCCGCCGCTCCAGCCGTCCTTTCGGGCAGAACTGCGGCTTCACCCTGGCCGAATCCAGCCAGTACGTGGTGCTGATGGACGACGAGCTGGCGCTGCAGCTGGGCGCCGACATCCACGGCGCGGTGCCGGACGTGTTCATCAACGCCGACGGCTTCAAGAAGTCGATCTCCGCCCCCGGCCCGGGCAACTACCTGACCATGGCCCAGGCCGTGGCCGCCGCCAGCCAGCTGGTTGGTCTCGACGGCGTGCGCCAGCGCAGCTTCATCCACGCGCACGGCTCCAGCACGCCGGCCAACCGGGTCACTGAATCGCAACTGCTCGACCGCGTCGCCGCGGCGTTCGGCATCGAGGACTGGCCGGTGACGGCGGTGAAGGCCTTCGTCGGCCACTCCCTGGCGCCGGCCAGCGGCGACCAGCTGATCTCCGCTCTGGGCAGTTTCAAGTACGGGATCATTCCGGGCATCAAGACCATCGACGCGGTGGCCGACGACGTGCACCGCGAGCACCTGCGCATCGTCACCGAGGACGCACAGGTGGGCGAACAGGCGCTGGACGTCTGCTTCATCAACTCCAAGGGCTTCGGCGGCAACAACGCCAGCGCCTACGTGCTGGCCCCGCGGCTGGTGGAGAAGATGCTGCGCAAACGCCACGGCGAAGCGGCCTTCGCCGACTACAGCCAGCGCCGCGAAAGCACCCGCGCCGCCGCCGCCGACTACGAGAGCCGCGCGCTGAAGGGCCAGTTCGACGTCATCTACAACTTCGGCCATGACCTGATCGACGACAGCCAGATCGACATCAGCGCCGACGGCGTCAAGGTGCCGGGCTTCGCCAAGCCGCTCGCCTACAAGCAGGATGCGCGCTACCGCGACATGCTCGAGGACTGAGGCGCCCCGGACCGGCCGCGCGCGTGCCGACGCGCGCGGCGCTTGCGCCACCAGATCACCAGCCCGGTAAACGCCAGCATGGCGATCGCCAGGCCGAGCACGGCGATCAGCACCCGTCCGGGAAAGCCGAGGATGCGCCCGCCGTGGATCGGCAATTGCAACCGATAGAAGCGTTCGCCCCAGCTGCCCTGGCCGGGAATCTCCTGGCCGAGCAGGCGTCCGTCGCTGCCGTCGAAGAACAGCCAGGCGTTGCCCTGGTCGCTGGCGTGATCGCCGAAGCCTGCGCCGTAGAAGTGGTACTCGAAGCTGTAGTAAAGCTCGGTGATCGGCGCGCTCAGGCCGAGCCGCCGGCCGTGCTCGCGGGCGTAGCGGTAGGCCTGGTCGTAACCGTAGGTGGTAGCGCCCAGTTGCTCCTTCGGCAGCCGCGCGCGGGCTTCGTAGACGCTCGGCGCGACCGGTGAAAGCAGCGAAACCACCGGTTTGAACACCGGCTCGGTGAGGTTCATCGCCACGCTGCTCAGCGCCACCGGCGTCAGCAGCAGCCACAGCCACAGGCCGCCGGCGCGGTGCAGGTCATGGTTGAGACGCTGGCGCTTGATCTTCCAGGCCGTCGCCCATTTGCCGATGAACGGCCGCCGCCGCGGAAAGGTCAGGCACAGGGCGATGAAGCAGTCGACGAACCACAGGATAGCCACCCCACCCATCAGCCACAGGCCCCAGTTGCCCGGCAGCGCCAGGCTGTAGTGGAACTCGAGCAGGAACGGCACCAGTTTGTCCGGCGCGAAACAGCATTCGCCCCAATGACGCTGGCCGACCTCTTCGGCGGTCACCGGGTCGAGGTGGCGCACCACCGCCTTCTCGTCGAACGGCTGGCCGCTGGCCGGATCGGTACGCGGCACCATCGCCAGCAGCGCGGCGTGCTGCGGCTCGTCTTGGAACTCCATGTACCAGACCTGCATACGCGGATGCGCGCGTTCCAGGCTGGCCACCAGGCGCCCCGGCGGCAGCCGTTCGCCGACGCCCGGCGTGCGGTAGAACGTCGGATTCAGCCATTCGTCCAGTTCGTCCTGGAAGGCCAGCACGCTGCCGGTCAGCCCGGCGAGCACGAGGAACAACGCCGTGGCCAGGCCGATGTAGCGGTGCAGCATAAGCAGAACGGTACGCATCGATTCGCCTCCTGCGGACAGCAAAAAGCCGCCACCCCGAACGGGGCGGTGGCAGGCGGGGCGGTATCAGAAGTCGTAGCTGACGGTGGCCATCACGTTGCGTCCCTCGCCGTAGTAGCACTGGTAGAGGCTGTTGCAGGCGGCGATGTACTTCTCGTCCGTGAGGTTGTTCAGGTTGAGCCGGACGCCCACGCCGTCTAACCCGACGCGGGACAGGTCGTAGCCGAGCGAGGCATCGAACAGCGTGTAGGACGGCAGCCGCAGGGTGTTCTCGGCGTCCGCCCAGCTGCGTCCGAAGTAGCGCGCCCCGCCACCGACCTGCAGACCGCCCAGCGCACCGTCGGCGAAGGTGTAGTCCGCCCACAGCGAGGCCATGTTGCGCGCCACCACGTTGGGCGTGTTGCCACGGTTGTTGGCGCCGGAGGTGGCGATGTAGTCCTTGGTGTACTCCACGTCCATGTAGGTGTAGCTGGCGACCAGGTTGCTGTTCTGCGTCGGACGCGTGCGCGCCTCCAGCTCGACCCCCCTGGAGCTGATCTCGCCTACCGAGCGGAAGAAGTTCTCGCTGGAATCCTTGCTCGACAGGTTCGACTGGGTGAGGTCGAAGTACGACAGCGTATAGATGTCGTCGGTCCCCGGCGGCTGGTACTTCAGGCCCGCCTCGTACTGCTCGCCTTCGGTGGGTTTGAGCAGCGTCACGTCGAAGTTGCCGGTGGTGCCGTTGTAGGCCGGCGAGGTGTTGGGGTTGAACGAATCCGAGTAGCTGACATAGGGCGACAGGCCGTTGTCGAAGGCGTAGAGCACGCCGACGCGCCCGGTGAGCTTGCTCTCCTTGTCGCTGTCCGACTGGTCGCCGTAGATCGAATTGGTCTGCACGAACGAGGTTTCCACCCAGTCCTGGCGCAGACCGAGGGAAAAGCGCCAGCGGTCGAGGGCGATCAGGTCCTGCACGTAGAGGCCGGTCTGCTCCAGGCGGCGGCTCTCGTCGTACTGGTGGTAGAAGCTGTAGGTCGCCTCGGGCCGCACCCCGGTATAGGGATTGAGCGCACTGGCGGTGCCGCCGTCGTAGTTCACCCGCGTCTTGCGCCGCTGGTAGTCGAGGCCGGTGACCAGGGTGTGGTCGAGCGCGCCGGTGGCGAACTCGAACTGCAACTGGTTATCCACGCTCCAGGCGTGCAACGCCTCCTGTGCGCCGGTGTAGGCGCGATAAAGATCGCCATCGGCGCCGTAGCCATACTGGGTCGTGTAGCCGTACTGGTAGACCTGTTCGGAATCCACGCGCGAATCCAGGTACTGGAAGTTCTGCCGAGCGGACACCACGTCGTTGAAACGGTGTTCGAGCTGGTAGCCGAGCATCTGCTGGTCGCGCTCGAACTTCTCGTGGTCGTCCTCGCCCTCGAAGAAGTGCGTGGAGATGCGCTGCCCGTTGTGCTGGTAGACCGTTCCGTCGGCCGGCAGACCGCCGTGGTAGCCGCTTTTCGGGTCGTGCTGGAGCATCGCCAGCAGGGTCAGGCGGGTGTCGTCGGTGAAATCGATGCTCAACGATGGCATCAGCGCGTAACGCTGCTCTTCGATGTAATCCACCTGGTTGTCGGCGTCCTTGACCACCCCGACCAGCCGGTAGGCCATGCGCTGCTCGTCGCCCAGCGGGCCGGTGAAGTCGAAGGCGCCCTGCTTGAGGTCGTTGCTGCCAAGGGTCAGCTGCAGCTGACGATGCGCCTCGTACTCCGGCTTCTTGCTGGTCAACGCCACCAGCCCGCCCGGATTGCTGCGCCCGTAGAGCACCGAGGACGGCCCCTTGAGCACGTCGATGCGCTCGAGAAAGTACTGGTCGACCTGCAGGCTGCTGTAGGTGCCGCTGTCGCCGAGCATCTTCTGCCCGTCGAGGAACAGGTTGTCCACCGAACCGTCGTTGATCCCGCGCAGCGCCACGTAGTCGTAACGGGTGGTGGCGCCGTAGGGCGTGCTCATCAGACCCGGCGTGTAGCGCAGGGCCTGGGCGACGGTCTGCGAGCCCTGGTCGTCCATCTGCTGGCGGGTGACCACCGAGACGCTTTGCGAGGTCTCCAGCAATGGCAGGCTGGTCTTGGTCGCCACGCTGCTGTGGGTGGCGTTGTAGCCCTCCATCGAACCCAGCGCGTTGCCCAGGCTGCCCTGCACGTGCAGCGTCTGCAGCTCGACCGGTGCGCTTTCCGCCACCAGCGAATAGTTGCCCTGGGCATCGCGTACCGCGCGCAGGCCGCTGCCGCGAAGCAGCGCGGCGAAACCCTGGTCGACCGCGTATTCACCCTGCAGCCCGCTCGAGTTCAACCCCTGCACCAGGTTGCCATCCACCGACAGCAGCACCCCGGCGTCGCCGGCGAAGCGGCTCAGGGCGCCGGACAGCGGCCCGGCGGGGATTTCGTAGCGGCGGGCGTCGGTGTCGACGGCACTCGCCGGCGGCGCGGCGAGAACGCTCAG
>DIEE01000272.1:11495-41236 GCA_002418465.1 Pseudomonas sp. UBA5782
CGCGGTGTGCAAAGCAGAGGGCGGGAGCGCATGGCAGGACCTTTGTTCTCGTTGAGAGGGCGGTGATTACCGCTAAAGCCAAGCGAGAACGAAAAAGGGGAACCGCCCGAACGATTATTTTTTTGCTGCCGCGAATCAGGCCGGCTCCAGGCTCACCCACCACGGCAACCGGCGCTGCACGCGCACCGGCAGGGTGCTGGCGAGGGCATCGAGCACACGCTCGGTGTCGGCCAGCGGGAAGGCGCCGACCACGCGCAGCCCGGCGATGCGCGGATCGCAGCCGAGGTAGCCGTGGCGGTAGCGGCCCAATTCGGCGAGGAACGCGTCGAGGCGCATGTCGTCGGCCAGCAGCATGCCGCCGGACCAGGCCTGCCGCGCGCGTTGCAGCGGTCCGCTGGTGATCGCCCCATCGGGGGAAAACCGCCATTGCCGGCCGGCCGACAGCAGCGTCGCCGCCGACCCTGCGCCGCGCAGCATGAAGTCGCCGGCGTACAGGCTGAGCTGGGTTTCACCGTCGAGCTGGCGCAGCGAAAAGTGCGCGCCCCGCTCGCTGCGCAGCACGCCCTCGGCACTGCGCAACAGCAACGGCCGGCGCTCCGTCGGGGCGTCGACGAGGATCTCGCCGCGGTACAGCGCCAGGGTCCGCGCGGCATCGTCGAAAGCGATGTCCACCGCGCTGTCGGTGTTCAGCCACAGCTGCGAGCCGTCGGCCAGGCGCAGGTCGCGAACTTCGCCAACCGCACTGCGCTGACTGGCGAACCAGCCGCGCGCGCTCAGGCGATCGCCTCCGAGCCAGGCCAGCGCGCCACCGCCACAGAGCACACTCAGGGTCTTCAACGCCTGCCGGCGACCGCTGCGGCTGCCAAGCATACCGGCCGCCGCGCGACCACCAGGCTCGCCGGAAAGACGCTGCAGCTGGCCACTGAGACGCTCCACCTTGCGCCAGGCGTGGGCGTGATCCGGTTGCGCCAGCCAGGCCTGCCAGGCCAACCGCTCGTCTTCGCGCACACGCCCTGAATGAAGCACGGCGAACCAGTCCGCCGCTTCCTGCAACACGCGGAAATCCTGGCTCATCAGGCGTCTTCCATCAGCGTCAGGCACTGCAGCATCGCCTGCGCCATGTACTTCTTCACCATCCGTTCGGAGACGCCCAGCTCGTTGGCGATCTGCAGGTAGGTGAGGCCGTGCAGCTGGGAGAGCAGAAAGGCGCGGCGAACCTTTTCCGGCAGCCGCGCCAGCAGCGCATCCACCTGCAGCAGCGTCTCGACGATCAGCGCGCGGATTTCCGGCGAGGGCGCCAGTGTCTCCGGCTGCAGCGCCAGCGCGTCGAGATAGGCCTGCTCGATCTGCCGGCGCCGCCAGTGGTTGACCAGCAGGCTCTTGGCGATGGTGTGCAGGTAGGCGCGTGGCTCGCGGATGGCGGCAACGTCGTGGTCGCGGGCGAGCACGCGGAGGAAGGTGTCCTGGGCGAGGTCGGCGGCGTTATGCGCGCAACCGAGCTGGTGCCGCAACCAGCCCTGCAGCCAGCCGTGGTGATCGGCATAGAGCCGCTGCAGGTCGTTCGGCCTGACTATGCCTTCGCTGTTCATGGAAATCCCCCGCCCATTTCGAGCAAATGATAATTAATATCATAAAGGGGTTCCAGCGGCGATCAGTCCAGTCGTTGCGCCAGGCGCACCAGCTCGTCGCGCCAGTCCACTGCGCGCGGCAGGGCGAGGAAATACGGGTTGAGGTAGGAGGCGCGCGCCTCGTAGGTCAGCGTGGCGCCGTCGATGTCGAGCACTTCGCCGCCGGCGCCTTCGAGCACGCCCTGGGCCGCCGCGGTGTCCCACTGCGAGGTCGGCGCCAGGCGCGGGTAGCAATCCGCCGCACCCTCGGCGAGCAGGCAGAACTTCAGCGAGCTGCCGACGCTGGCCAGTTGCAGGTCGCCGAAGCGCTCGCTCAGCCCCTGCAGCAGGCGTTCCTGCGCCGGGCTGGAATGGCGGCGGCTGGCGACCACGGTGAAGCGTTCCGCCGGCTGCGCGCGCACGGCGATCGGCACAGGCACACCGTCGCGCTCCTGGAGAAACGCGCCATTGCCGGCGCCGCCGTAGTAGCAGCGCCCGGAACAGGGAATCCCGACCACGCCGAAGAGCACGCGGCCACGCTCGATCAGGGCGACGTTGACGGTGAATTCCTCGGAGCCAGAGATGAATTCCTTGGTGCCGTCCAGCGGGTCGACCAGCCACCAGCGCTGCCAGCTTTCACGCTCGGCAAGGGCGATCTCGCAGTCCTCCTCGGAGAGCACCGGAATCGACGGATCGAACTTGCGCAGCCCGTCGGCCAGCACGCGATGGGCGGCGAGGTCGGCGGCGGTGACCGGCGAGGCGTCGGACTTTTCCCGTACCGCCAGGTCGCTGCGCCAGTAGGGCATGATCGCCGCGCCGGCGCGTTGCACCAGCTCGATCACCGCGGGCAGGAGAAGGCCGCTCACAGGACGAACTCGCCGCGCTGACCGAGCAGGTCGCGCGCCAGGTATAGCGCCGCCAGCGCGCGGCCCTCGCTGAACTGCGGGTGCTGCACCAGGCTCGACAGCTCGCGCAGGTTGACCTGGCTGACGCCCAGCGGCTCGGGCTCGTCGCCCGGCAGGCTTTCCGGATAGAGGTCGCGAGCCAGCACCACCTGGATCTTCTGGCTCATGTAGCCGGGCGACAGCGACAGCTCGGTGAGGTATTCCAGGCGCCGCGCGCCGAAGCCGGCCTCTTCCTTGAGTTCGCGCTCGGCGGCCACCAGCACGTCCTCGCCCGGCTCGATCAGGCCCTTGGGCAGCGACAGCTGGTAGTCGTCGGTGCCGGCGCAATATTCTTCCACCAGCAGCGCGTGGTCGCTGTCGGCCAGCGCCACGATCATCACCGCGCCGTAGCCCACGCCCTTGCTGGCGAGCCGTTCGTAGGTGCGCTCGACGCCGTTGGAGAAGCGCAATTGCAGCTCTTCGACGGAAAACAGGCGACTTTTGGCGACGATCTCGCGGGCGAGCACGGTGGGTTTCTGACGCATGGGCTGACTCCTGGGCGCGAACGGGTATCATACCGCGCCTTTCCCGATTATCCCCGTCGGAGATTAACCACCCACCGCGACCGGCCGCGAGGACCCCGCGATGACCACCCTGCCCTGGTCCGAAATCGATACCGTGCTGCTCGACATGGACGGCACGCTGCTCGACCTGCACTTCGACAACCATTTCTGGATGGAACACCTGCCACGGCGCTATGCCGAGCACCACGGCGTGTCCGCCGAGCTGGCACGCGCGGAGCTGCTGCCGCTGTTCCGCGAACACGCCGGCACGCTGAACTGGTACTGCACGGATTTCTGGAGCCGCGAACTGGGTCTGTCGATCCGCGAGATCAAGCGCGAAGTGGCGCATCTGATCGCCCTGCGGCCGGATGCCGACACCTTCCTCGCCGCCCTGCGCCGCGCCGGCAAGCGCGTCGCGCTGATCACCAACGCGCACCGCGATTCGCTGTCGCTGAAGATGGAGAAGATCGCCCTGACGCCCTACTTCGACCGGCTGATCAGCTCCCACGACTACGGTTTCCCCAAGGAGGACCAGCAGTTCTGGTCTGCCCTGCAGCAGGACTTCGGCTTCGATCCGGCGCGCAGCCTGTTCATCGACGACAGCCTGCCGATCCTGCGCAGCGCGCGGCAGTTCGGTGTCGCCCAACTGCTCGCCGTGCGCCAGCCGGACAGCCGCAGCCCGTTGCGCGACACCGAGGAATTCGCCGCCGTCGAGGATTATCGCCAGCTGCTGCCCGGCGCCGCGACCGAGGCCTGAGCCATGGACATCAAGCAGCTGCGTTTCCTCATCGCCCTCGACGAGCCCCGCCACTTCGGCCAGGCGGCGGCGCTCTGCCATATCACCCAGCCGACCCTGTCGATGCGCCTGCGCGGGCTTGAGGAGGAACTCGGCCTGGAGCTGGTGCGTCGCGGCCAGCGCTTCGAAGGCTTCACCGAGCCCGGCGAACGCATCCTGGCCTGGGCACGCACCACGCTGGCGGCGGTGGACGGCCTGCAGGCCGAGGCCGCCGCCTGCCGCGGCAACCTGGTCGGCACCCTGCGCCTGGGCATGGTGCCGCTGTCCAGCTTCGACCCGCTGCCGCTGCTGCAACGCCTGCACCAGCGCCATCCGAGCCTGCGTTTCCAGCTCTCGGCGCTGAGTTCCGAGCAGATCCTCGAACAGCTGGCGAGCAATCGGCTGGACCTCGGCCTGTCCTACCTCGACGGGCTGGACGCGCGGCATTTCCACAGCCTGGCGCTGCTCGAGACGCGCATGGGCCTGCTCTACGACCGCACCCATTTCGACTTCAGCGCCGGCCCGCTGACCTGGGACGCGCTGGCCGGACTGCCGATGGGGATGCTCTCCGGCGGCATGCATTTTCGCCAGTCGATCGACCACGCGTTCCGCTTGCGCGGCCTGAAAGTGCAGCCGTTGCTGGAGACCGACGCGGTGCACCAGTTGCTCCAGGCAGTGCGCGGCGGTCTATGCTGCGCGGTGATGCCGCTGGACAGCGGGCTCGCCGAACTGGTGGAGAACCTCAGCCTGCAGCCCATCGACGACGCCCACACGCTGGCGCCGCTGGGCCTGATCATGCGCCACAGCGAACCGCGTTCGGCGCTGGCCGAGGCCTGTTTCGCGCAGCTCGGCGAACTGCTGGCGGCGCAGACGAAGGCGGATTGAACCGGTGAACTCCACGTCCGCACGCTATCCAAACAACAACGCTCCCTGATTCGGATCACCATGCCGCTGCCTACCCTCGACGCCCGTACCGCCCGCCTGTTGCCGTGGATCGTCGCCATCGCCTTCTTCATGCAGACCCTCGACGGCACCATCCTCAACACCGCGCTGCCGGCGATGGCGGCCGACCTCGCCGAAGACCCGTTGCGCATGCAGGGCGTGGTGATCGCCTACATGCTCACCGTGGCGCTGCTGATTCCGGCCTCCGGCTGGATCGCCGACCGCTTCGGCACGCGGCGGATATTCTTCGGCGCGATCCTGCTGTTCAGCGTCGGCTCGCTGCTCTGCGCGCTGTCGCAGAGCTTCACCCTGCTGGTCTGCTCGCGGGTGATCCAGGCGCTGGGCGGTGCGCTGATGATGCCGGTGGGGCGGCTGATCGTGCTGCGCGCCTATCCGCGCAGCGATCTGGTGCGGATCATGAGCTTCATCACTCTGCCCGGCCTGGTCGGCCCGCTGATCGGCCCGACCCTCGGCGGCTGGCTGGTGGAATACGCCTCCTGGCACTGGATCTTCCTGATCAACCTGCCGGTCGGCGCGCTCGGCTGCTGGGCGGCGATGCGCTACATGCCCGATTTGCGCGGCGGCGAGCGCACGCGTTTCGACGGCATCGGCTTCGCCCTGTTCGGCGCGGCGATGGTGCTGATCACCATCGCCCTGGAGGGTCTCGGCGAGCTGAAACTGCCGCACGTGCGGGTGATGCTCCTGCTGCTCGGCGGCCTCGCCTGCCTGGCCGCCTACTGGCTGCGCGCGGGCAAGATCGACAAGCCGCTGTTCAGCCCCAGCCTGTTCGCCAACCGCAGCTTCGCCGTGGGCATCTTCGGCAACCTGTTCGCGCGCCTGGGCAGCGGCGCATTGCCGTTCCTCGTGCCGCTGCTGCTGCAGGTGGCGATGGGCTATTCGCCGGCCGAGGCGGGGATGAGCATGATCCCGCTGGCCGCCGCGGCGATGGCGATGAAGCCGCTGGCCAAGCCGCTGATCGATCGCCTCGGCTACCGCAACATCCTCACCGGCAACACGCTGCTGCTCGGCGCACTGATCGCCAGCCTGGCTCTGGCCGGCGAGGGCCTGCCCTACCCACTCCTGCTGGTGCAGCTGGCCCTCATCGGCGCGATCAACTCGCTGCAGTTCACCGCGATGAACACCATCACCCTGATCGGCCTGCGCGACGAGGAAGCCAGCAGCGGCAACAGCCTGCTCTCCGTGGTGGTGCAACTGGCCATGAGCCTCGGCGTGGCCTCGGCCGCGGCGCTGCTCGGCGGCTTCACCCTCGACGACGGCGGCTCGGTGCTGCACGCCTTCCAGATGACCTTCCTGTGCATCGGCGGATTGTCGATGCTGGCTGCGTTCATCTTTCTCCAGCTCGACGACCGCGAAGGCCGCAGCAGCAAGGACATCGACAGCAAGATCGAGGTGGATGGCTGAGCCCTCGGAGCACGCCCGGACTGGCGGGCGCGCGGGTGCGAAGCCGCGGTCACCGCGCCTGTTACACTGCGCGACATTTCCGCACCCCCAGGCCGCTTCCGTGACCACGACCGCTTTCTCCTCCCTGCCCCTTTCCGCCGCCATGCTGGCCAACCTGGAGTCGCTCGGCTACGCGTCGATGACGCCGATCCAGGCGCAGAGCCTGCCGGTGATCCTCAAGGGCATGGACCTGATCGCCCAGGCCAAGACCGGCAGCGGCAAGACCGCGGCGTTCGGCATCGGCCTGCTCGATCCGCTCAACCCGCGCTACTTCGGCTGCCAGGCGCTGGTGCTCTGCCCGACCCGCGAACTCGCCGACCAGGTCGCCAAGGAACTGCGCCGGCTGGCCCGCGCCGCCGACAACATCAAGATCCTCACGCTCTGCGGCGGCGTCTCCATCGGCCCGCAGATCGGCTCGCTGGAGCACGGCGCCCACGTCATCGTCGGCACGCCGGGACGCATCCAGGAACACCTGAAGAAGGGCACGCTGAAGCTCGACGGGCTCAACACCCTGGTCCTCGACGAAGCCGACCGCATGCTCGACATGGGTTTCTACGACGCCATCGCCGAGATCATCGGGCAGACCCCGGCGAAGCGGCAGACGCTGCTGTTCTCCGCCACCTACCCGGCCGCGATCAAGCAGCTGTCCGCGGCCTTCATGCGCAACCCGCAGCAGGTCAAGGCCGAGGCGCTGCATGACGATGCGCAGATCGAACAGCGTTTCTACGAGATCGCTCCCGAGCAGCGCATGGACGCCGTGCTCAAGCTGCTCGCCGCCTACCGCCCGGAATCCTGCGTGGCATTCTGCTTCACCAAGCAGCAGTGCCAGGAGCTGGTCGAGCACCTCGGCGCCCACGGCATTTCCGCGCTGGCGCTGAACGGCGACCTCGAACAGCGCGACCGCGACCAGGTGCTGGCGATGTTCGCCAACCGCAGCCTGTCGGTGCTGGTGGCCACCGACGTCGCCGCCCGCGGGCTGGACATCGACGCGCTGGACATGGTGATCAACGTCGAGCTGGCGCGCGATTCGGAAATCCACATCCACCGCGTCGGCCGCACCGGCCGCGCCGGCAACAAGGGCCTGGCGATGAGCCTGGTGGCACCCGCCGAAGCGCACCGCGCCCAGGCCATCGAGACGCTGCAGAAGGCGCCGCTCAACTGGCACCCGCTGAACAGCCTCAAGCCACGCGACGGCGCGCCGCTGCAAGCCCCGATGACCACCCTGTGCATCAACGGCGGACGCAAGGAGAAGGTCCGCCCCGGCGACATCCTCGGCGCACTCACCGGCGAGGCCGGCATCCCCGGCACCCAAGTCGGCAAGATCGCCATCTTCGACTTCCAGGCCTTCGTCGCCGTCGAGCGCGGCATCGCCAGGCAGGCGCTCAAGCGCCTCAGCGAAGGCAAGATCAAGGGCAAGTCGTTCAAGGTGCGGATTCTCTGAGGCTCGCCCGGCGGGCGCTTTAAGGCGAACCCGTTCGCCAGCCAATGCCGCGCCAGGCGCGGAGCAGGCCCCTGAGCCCACGCCCGCTCAGCGCAACTGGTGGCGGTCGATCACCTGCTCGTAGGTGCCGTCCGCCTTCATCTCCTCGATCGCCCGGTTGAAGCCTTCGACGATCTGCGCGGCGTTCTCCAGGCTGCGCCGCACGAGGATGTGCAGGCCGTTCTCCGACAGCGGCGGGGAGACGAACTCCAGCCCGGCGCGCAGGCTGCGCAGCGAGCGGCTGAAGTGGAAGCCGGCGGCGTACTCGTCCTCCACCGCGAGGTCGACGCGGCCGGCGGCGAGCATGTTGGCGGCAACCTCGAAGCTGCGCACGTCGACCTTGTTCAGCCTGGCATCGGTATCGAACGCCGGGTCGTAGGCGTAATCGCGCACGATGGCGATGCGGTAGGGATAGAGGTCGTCGAGGCGGCGGTAGCCGATCTCTGCGCCCTTGCGCCTGATCAGGCGGATGCGGTTCGACAGGTAGGGCTCGGAGAACAGGCCGAAGCTGGCGCGCTCCTCGCTGTACCAGGCGCTGATGATGATGTCGTACTGGCTCTGCTGCAGCCCGCGGATCGCCCGCGCCCAGGGTACTTCCAGGTACTGGCTGTCGTAGCCGGCGCGCTTCAGCGCGGTGCTCACCAGGTCGGTGGCCAGCCCATCGTTGAGCAGACGGCTGTCGGTGTACGGCGCCCAGGCGTTGGCCACCAGGCGCAGCGGGTCGGCCACCGCCTGGCTGGCGCACGACAGGCAGCCAAGAAACAGCAGGGCTGCGAGAACCCTGGAGGGCGACTGGTCCGTGAGGCGCTGCTTCATCGACACATGATCCCTGCTGGAACGACTTCGTGTTCGCGCGGACGACCGCGACCAAAACGTGGCAAGAAGCAGGCCACGCCGGACGGCATTCGGCGGCTGCGCGGCATCGGTTACCATGCGCGGCCGCCGGCACGCGTCCGGCCTGGCTTGTACGTGGAGATCGACGGGTGCGCAATACCGATGTGGTGGTCATAGGTGCCGGTGCCGCCGGCCTGATGTGCGCGCTGACCGCGGGCGGGCGCGGCCGGCGTGTCGTACTGCTCGACCACGCGAACAAGGCTGGGAAGAAAATTCTCATGTCCGGTGGCGGCCGCTGCAACTTCACCAACCTCTACACCGAGCCGGGCAACTTCCTCTCGCGCAACCCGCACTTCTGCAAGTCGGCGCTGGCGCGCTACACCCAGTGGGATTTCATCGCCCTGGTGGACGCGCACAAGGTCGCCTACCACGAGAAGAAACTCGGCCAGCTGTTCTGCGATAACAAGGCCAGCGACATCCTGCAGATGCTCCTCGATGAATGCGCCAGCGCCGGCGTCGAGCTGCGCCTGGAAACGCCGGTGAACGCCATCGAGAAAACCGACGGCGGCTACCTGTTGCAGACCGGCGCCGGGGCGATGAGTTGCGCCTCGCTGGTGATCGCCACCGGAGGCCTGTCGATTCCCACCCTCGGCGCCAGCGGCTTCGGCTACCAGGTCGCCCGCCAGTTCGGCCACGAGTTGCTGCCGACCCGCGCCGGGCTGGTGCCGTTCACCATCACCGACAGCCTCAAGGAGCTCTGCGGCGAACTCTCCGGCACCTCCGTGGACAGCTCGGTGAGCTGCAACGGCGAGCGCTTTCGCGAGAACATCCTGTTCACCCACCGCGGCCTCAGCGGACCAGCGATCCTGCAGATTTCCTCCTACTGGCAGCCGGGCGACGCCATCGAGATCGACCTGCTGCCGGACCGCGACGCCGAGGCCTGGCTGCTCGAGGAGCAGCGCGCGCACCCGGACCGCGAGTTGAAGACGCTGCTCGCCGAGGTCTTCACCAAGAAGATGGCCGGGCTGCTCGCCGAACGCTGGTTCGCCTCCCGGCCGATGCGCCAGTACAGCCCGGCGGAACTTGCCGAGATCGCCGCACGCCTGAGCCAGTGGCGCCTGGTGCCGTCCGGCACTGAGGGCTATCGCACCGCCGAGGTCACCCTGGGCGGGGTGAGCACCGACGAGGTGTCGTCGAAGACCATGGAATCGCAGCGCTCGCCGGGGCTGTATTTCGTCGGCGAGGTGCTCGACGTCAGCGGCCATCTCGGCGGTTTCAACTTCCAGTGGGCCTGGGCCTCGGGGCACGCCGCCGGCGAGTGCGTCTGAGTCGGCGAAGAAATCCGCCGAACGCGTGGCTTTAATTCGTTTTCGATAGTCTGATGCCTATCCAAACGGAGACCGTACCGAGCCATGCCGCGATCCTCGCTCAGCCACACCCTGCGCCGCCTCTGGGGCCGCGACAAGTTCGCCTTCAGCCTTAGGGTGTTCGTCGCGCTGACCGGCGCCATGGCGCTGTGCTGGCACGAGGAACGCCTGGAGCTGGTGATCCCGCTGTTCCTCGGGGTGATCGCCAGCGCCCTGGCGGAAACCGACGACAACTGGTTTGGCCGGCTCAAGGCGCTGGTGGTGACGCTGATCTGCTTCGCCATCGCCGCCAGCTCGGTGGAGCTGCTGTTCCCCTACCCCTGGCTGTTCGTCACCGGGCTGGCGCTGTCGACCTTCGGCATGACGCTGCTCGGCGCCCTCAGCGCGCGCTACGCGACCATCGCCCAGGCCACGCTGATCCTCTCCATCTACACCATGATCGGTGTCGACCAGCGCGGCGGCTCGGCCGGCAGCTTCTGGCACGAGCCGCTGCTGCTGATCACCGGCGCCGCCTGGTACGGGCTGCTCTCGGTGGCCTGGAACGCGGTGTTCTCCAACCAGCCGGTGCAGGCCGGCCTGGCCGTGCTGTTCCGCGAACTGGGCCTCTACCTCAAGCTCAAGGCCGCGCTGCTCGAACCGTTGCGCCAACTCGACGTGGAGGAGCGCCGCCTGGAGCTGGCCAAGCAGAACGGCAAGGTGGTGAGCGCGCTGAACCAGGCCAAGGAAATCCTCCTGCACCGGCTCGGCGGGCGCCCGGGACCGAAGGTGAAGCGCTACCTGCGGCTGTATTTCACCGCCCAGGACATCCACGAACGCGCCAGTTCCTCGCACTACCCGTACAACGCGCTGACCGAGGCGTTCTTCCACAGCGACGTGCTGTTCCGCTGCCAGCGCCTGCTGCACCAGCAGGGCTCGGCGTGCCAGGCGCTGGGCCGCGCGATCCAGCTGCGCCAGTCGTTCGAGCACGGTGAAAGCCAGCAGGCCTTGAGCGACCTGCAGGCCTCGCTGGATTACCTGCGCGCGCAGAACAACCCGTCCTGGCGCAGCCTGCTGCGCTCGCTCGGCGCGCTGGCGGCCAACCTCGGCACGCTGGAGAAGAAACTGGCCGACGCGAGCAACCCGGACGCGCCGGTCGAGGAGCAGGACAGCACGCTGTTCGACCGCTCGCCGCGCTCGTTCAAGGACGCCGCCGAACGCATCCGCCAGCAGTTCACGCCGACCTCGCTGGTGTTCCGCCACGCGCTGCGCATGGCCATCGCGCTGGTCGCCGGCTACGCCATGCTGCACTGGATCCACCCCAGCCAGGGCTACTGGATTCTGCTGACCACGGTGTTCGTCTGCCAGCCGAACTACGGCGCCACCCGTGTGCGCCTGGTGCAGCGGATTCTCGGCACCATCGCCGGCCTGGTCGGCGGCTGGGCGCTGATCACGCTGTTCCCCAATGCGCTGATCCAGTCGTTCCTGGCGGTGATCGCCGGGGTGCTGTTCGCCGCCACGCGCAGTTCGCGCTACACCCTGGCGACCGCGGCGATGACCCTGCTGGTGCTGCTCTGCTTCAACCAGATCGGCGACGGCTACGGGCTGATCTGGCCGCGCCTGTTCGATACCCTGGTCGGCAGCCTGATCGCCGGCGCGGCGGTGTTCCTGATCCTGCCGGACTGGCAGGGTCGCCGGCTGAACCGGATGATCGGCATCGCGCTGAGCAGCAACGCGCGCTACCTGCGCCAGCTGATGCAGCAGTATCGCAGCGGCAAGCGCGACGACCTCGACTACCGCATCGCCCGGCGCAATGCGCACAACGCCGACGCCGCGCTGTCCAGCACGCTGTCGAACATGCTCATGGAGCCCGGCCATTTCCGCAAGGACGCCGAGCTGGGCTTCCGCTTCCTACTGCTCAGCCACACGCTGCTCAGCTACCTGTCGGCCCTCGGCGCGCACCGTGGCAGCCTGCCCCAGGAGCTCTACGACGAGCTGATCGACAGTGCCTCGGTGCGCATCGCCGACAGCCTCGACCAGTTGGCCGGCAGCCTGATCGAGCAGCAGCCGGTAGCGGTGCACAGCGAGGAGGAAGAAGCCCTCGCCGCGCAGCTGGAACAGTCGCCGGACGAGCAGCACGACGTGCAGCGCCTGGTGAAAACCCAGCTGGCGCTGATCTGCCGGCAACTGGCGCCGTTGCGTACCCTCTCCGCTCACCTGCTGAAGCCTGCAAAAGCCAACTGAGTCCCGCTCGCAGCCGCCGTACGGCGAGAAATTCGCCGTGCTGCATGCTATTGTCCGCCATCGAAACCGGGTCCCAATCACCCGGTTTTTTTAATGGAAGACGCGCCCGCTACCTGCGCGGCTCAGACCTGCGAGGAACCCATGTCCGTATCTGCGATAGCCGATCTGCTGAAAAAACACGAAAGCGAACTGCTCCTGGAGTGGGTCGCGAGCCAGCGCGCCGCCGGTATCCGCACCGACTTGATCGACGAAAGCACCGTGCTGAGCAATTCGCGCGAGCTGCTCAAGCTGCTCAGCATCGCCGCCGCCAGCGGCATCGACGATCTGAACGGCGCCGAGTGGAAACCGGTCAAGAGCATGCTCGAAACCCTTTCGCGCACGCAGAGCCGCCAGGGTTTCAGCCCCAGCGAAACCGCCACCTTCGTGTTCTCGCTGAAAGAGCCGCTGTTCGCCAAGATCCAGGCCAACAGCAGCGACGCCGCGGCCGAGATGCTCAGGGCCAGCCAGTTGCTCGACAAGCTCGGCCTGTACAGCATGGAAAGCTACATGACCGGCCGCGAGTCGGTGATCCGCGAGCAGCAGGAAAGCATGCTCGAACTGTCCACCCCGGTGGTCGAGCTGTGGAAGGGCGTGCTGGCGATCCCGCTGATCGGCTCGCTTGATAGCAACCGCACGCAGATCGTCATGGAAGCGCTGCTGGAGAAGATCGTCCAGACCGAATCCGAGATCGCCATCATCGACATCACCGGCGTGCCGACCGTCGACACCATGGTCGCCCAGCACCTGCTCAAGACTGTCACCGCGGCCAAGCTGATGGGCGCCAAGTGCATCATCAGCGGCATTCGCCCGCAGATCGCCGCGACCATTGTCCACCTCGGCGTGGAGCTGGGCGACGTGATCACCAAATCGTCTCTGGCGGACGCCTTCTCGATCGCGCTCAAAGAGCTCGACGTACGTCTGGTCAGCAACAAGGCTCGCTGAGGTAAAGGCCATGGTGGATAAAATCCCGATTCTGAAAATGGGAAAATTCCTGCTCCTGTCGATCCAGGTCGACATGCACGACCAACTGGCGATGGACCTCCAGGAAGACCTCACGCAACAGATCGTTCAGCACCGCGCCAAGGGTGTGCTGATCGACATCTCCTCGCTGGACATCGTCGACTCGTTCATCGGTCGCATGCTCTCGCACATCGCCCATGTCTCGCGCATCCTCGATGCCAAGATCATCGTCGTCGGCATGCAGCCGGCGGTGGCGATCACCCTGGTCGAGCTGGGTCTGTCGCTGGATGGCATCGCCACCGCACTGAACGTCGAGAAGGGCATGCGTCGCCTCGAACAAATGGTCGATGACGACCTCAGCCTGGAGCTAGAAAGTGGGGAAGACCGAGATTTTTCCGCTGAAGCAGGAGACTGACATCGTCCTCATCCGACAGCGCGTGCGCAAAGCGGCGGAAGCCGCACGACTGGGTCTGGTTTCGCAGACCAAGATCGTCACCGCCGCCAGCGAGATCGCGCGTAACGCGCTGATCTATGGCGGCGGCGGCGAATGCGTGATCGAAGAGACGACCAAGGACGGGCGCGGCGCCGTGCGCCTGGTGATTTCCGACCAGGGCGACGGCATCGCCAACCTCGACCGGGCCATGGTCGATGGCTACACCTCGGGCAGCGGCATGGGCCTGGGCCTGGGCGGCGCCAAGCGTCTGGTCGACCAGTTCGCCATCGAAAGCCAACCCGGGCAAGGCACCCGCATCGAACTGTGGAAATGGCGGTGAACGAGGGCTATTGCACCCGCGCGTTCATCGTTGCCGAAGTCGCCCATGTCGATGCGGTGCGCCGCGCCGTGATCAAGCAGGCCCAGGCCCTCGGCTTCGACGAGGATGCCCTGGGCCGGCTGACCATCGTCGTGCAGGAAATGGCACGCAACCTGGTCAACCACGCCGAACACGGCGAAATCCTAGTCAATCACGACGAGCGTTCTCTCGACGTGATGGCGATGGATCGCGGGCCGGGTATGGCCAACGTCAGCCAGTGCATGGCCGACAGCTATTCCAGCAAGGGCACCATGGGCGCCGGCCTGGGCGCGATCAGGCGCCTTTCCGACGTCTTCGACATCTATTCGCAGCTGGGCCAGGGCACCCTTCTGCTGGCGCGCTTCCTGCTCGCCGCGGAACCCGCCACGGTGCTGGTCAGCAGCGCGCTGTGCCTGCCGCATCCCAAGGAAGAGTCTTGCGGCGATGCCTGGGCGGTGCGCGACAACCGGGTGATGCTCTGCGACGGTCTCGGCCACGGCCCGCAGGCCAACGAAGCCAGTTGGCGCGCGCGCCAGCTGTTCCTCGATCACGACCCGCGAATGAACCTGATCGAGCTGATGGAGCGCAGCCACCAGGCGCTGCTGAGTACCCGTGGCGGTGCGCTGGCGTTCGCCGAGGTGGACGTCGCCCAGGGCCAGGTGACCTTCTGCGGGGTCGGCAACATCGCCGGCACGCTGCACGCGGAACAGGCGCGCGGCATGGTTTCGTCGAACGGAACGGTGGGCTACAAGGTCGGAAGGATTCAGACCTTCTCTTACCCTTGGGACGAGCACTCCTTGTTGATCATGTCCTCCGACGGCATCACCACGAAATCCAGCCTGAATGCCTACCCCGGCCTTCGCGCACGCCACCCGGCCCTCGTCGCCGGGGCGATCATGCGCGACTTCCGCCGCCTGAATGACGACGCCACCGTGGTGGTGCTCCGTCATGCGTGACGCGCTGTCGATCTCCAGCGTTCCGATCCTGTCCGAAATCGACGTGGTGCTCTGCCGTCAGCGCGCCAAGCAGATCGCCGACTGGGTGGGCATGTCGCAACTGGAGCAGATCCGCCTGGCCACCGGCGTCTCCGAGCTGGCGCGCAACATCTACCAGTACGCCAGCCAGGGGAAATTCCATTTCTTCCTCAAGCGCGACGCCCGCGGCCAGCTCAACGGCATCGCCTTCGACGCCGTAGACCAGGGCAAGGGCATCGCCCAGCTGCAGGACATCCTCGAAGGCAGCTACGTCTCCAGCACCGGCATGGGCGTCGGCCTGATCGGCGCCAAGCGCCTGATGGACGAGTTCCAGATCGAATCCTCGGACAAGGGCACGCGGATTCGCGCGGTCAAGTACATGAACTACCCGCGGCCGTTCCCCAGCGATCAGCAGATCATCGCCTTCCGCCAGCAACTCAACGCCGACGGCGAGCTCGACCCGTACAAGGAACTGCAGCTGCAGAGCGAAGACCTGCTGCTGACCAACAACGAACTGCGCGTGCGCCAGCAGGAGCTGGAAGACACCGCGCAGGAGCTGGAGAACACCAACAAGGGCGTGGTGGCGCTTTATTCCGAACTGGAGAAGACCGCCCAGGAGCTTAAGGAGGCCGGTGAATCGAAGAGCCGCTTCTTCTCCAACATGACCCACGAATTCCGCACGCCGATCAACATCATCGAGAACATCTCCAAGCTGCTCGCCAGCGGCGTCGACGGCCAGCTTAATGCCGAGCAGCTCAAGCAGGTGAAGTTCATCAGCGATGCCGCGGCCGAGCTGGCGAACCTGATCACCGAACTGCTCGACCTCGCCGAGGTGCAGTCCGGACGCCTCGAAATAGCCCCGTCGCGCTTCAGCCTGTTCGACTTCATGGAGGAGATCGAGAGCCTGACCACCGCTCTGGCGATTCGCTACCCTGGCGTCACCCCATTGATCCAGCTGCCGAACAGCGACGTGCAGCTCAACACTGACCATGGCCGGCTGTTCCAGGTGCTGCGCAACCTGATTTCCAACGCCTTCAAGTACACCCCGGCCGGCAACGTGAAGATCAAGGTGTTCCAGCCGGACGAGGCGCACCTGGAGTTCCTCGTCGAGGACACCGGCATCGGCATCTCCGCGGAAAACCAGGCGCGGGTGTTCGAGGAGTTCTGCCGGATCAAGTCGCCGAACCTGAAGAACATCGAAGGCACCGGCCTCGGCCTGCCGCTGGCGCAACGGCTGGCGACGCTGCTCAACGGGCGGATTTCGCTGTCCAGCCATGAGGGCCAGGGCAGCCGCTTCTACGTGCAGATCCCGCTGGAACTGGGCGAGGAAGAGGGCGACGACCGCATCCTCGACCTCAGCGGAACGACCATCCTGATCATCGACGACAGCGAAGCCGACCGCTACCTGATCCGTCGCACGCTGGAGCCCTACGACCCGGTGCTGATCGATGCGGACAGTGCCCGCTCCAGCATCGACACGCTCAACGCGGTGCGCCCGGACATCATCTTCCTCGATCTGGAGCTTCCGGACATCAGCGGCGAGGACCTGCTCGCCAGCATGGACTGGAGCATGCACCAGCGCGTGGTGATCAATACCGCGAAACAGCTCGGCGAAGATGAACGCGCTCGCCTGGAGCCACACTGCCATGCGCTGCTGCTTAAGACCCAGGCGGACTATTCCGAACGCCTGCTGCAGTGCGTGAGGAGCCTAGCGTGGAGGCAAGAATGAAGAACCGAAAGCGCATCCTTGTCATCGACGACACCGACGCCAACCGCTACGTGCTGAAGAAGATCCTCGCCAGCCAGGAGGCCTACGAAATCCTCGAGGCCGGCAGCGGCCAGGACGGTCTGGCGCTGATGGACAACGCCATCGACCTGATGATCATCGACATCAACCTGCCGGACATGACCGGCTTCGAGCTGATCCAGGCCGCCGAGAGGAAACTCGGTCGCGGCAAGCTGCCGTCGATCATCAACATCTCCGCCACCTTCGTCACCGGGAAGGACAAGGCCACCGGCCTGAACAGCGGCGCCCAGGCCTACCTGACGCACCCGATCAACCCGGACGAGGTGGTGGCGACGATTTCCTCGCTGCTCAAGACCACCCACCGCTTCGAGCGCGTCGAGCAGCAGCGCAACGTGGCCATCGCGCTGAGCCAGAACCTGCAGACCGAAAAGATCATGCTCGAGCGCTTCATGCGCTCGCTCAGCCATGACCTGCGCTCGCCGCTCACCGCGGCCTCGATGGTGGTCGGCCTGATGCAGAAGAGCCCGACCCGGCGCAGCGACGAGATGCTGGAGATTCTCGAAAAGAACCTGCAGCGCATGAGCCAGATGATCACCAACGTGCTGGACATCTCCCACGTCAGCCTCGGCGGGGGCCTGCAGCTCAACGGCGAGACCTTCGCCGTCGGCAAGCTGCTCGAAGACGCGGCCAGCGATCTGCGCATCCAGATCGGCAACGAACTGCGCGTCGACCTGCAAACCCCCGGTGCGCAGGTGTTCTGGGATCGCCACGCGTTCCTGCGGATCATCGACAACCTGGTGATCAACGCCGCCAAGCACGGCAGCAAGACCGCGCCGATCTTCATCGAGCAGCGCGACCTCGACGGCGAGATGCTGATCCGCGTGCGCAACGGCGGCAGCATCCCCAGCGACGTACTGGCCAACCTGGCGACCCCCTACTTCATCTCAACCAAGAGCGACGTACAGGGCTGGGGCCTCGGCCTGCCAACGGTGAAGGCGCTGTGCGAAAGCTTCGGCGGCCGCGTCGAGTTCAGCAGCGAAGGCGAGGAAGTGATCGTCGACGTGTTCCTCCCGGTCAACCTGGCCCGCGGCGGGTGAGCCGGGACAAGTCGCAGCTGCGCGAGCGCCTGCTGCAACGCCTGGAAAGCGACCTCGAACTGGCCCGCCGCGCGGCGCAGACTGCCCACGAAGCGGCGACCCATGAAGAGAACATCGCCGAGAACAAATACGACACCCTCGGCCTGGAAGCGGCTTACCTCGCGGTCGGCCAGTCGCGCCGCGTCGAGGAAATCCAACAGGCGCTCAACGCCTGGCGCCAGCTGCCGCTGCACGCCTACGACGAACAGCGCGGCATCGGCCTCGGCACGCTGGTGCAGCTGAGTGACGACGCCGGTGGCGAACAATGGCTGCTGCTCGGCCCCGACGGCGCCGGCCTCAAGCTGAACGACGCGCAGGGCGACGTGCTGGTGATCACCGCCCGCTCGCCCCTCGGCGCCGCCCTCCTCGGCCAGCACGACGGCAGCGAATTCGAACGCGAAATCGCCGGCCGCAAACGCCGCTTCGAAGTGCTCGCGGCCCTCTGAGCCGCCAAAGGATCGCCACCCACGGCCTCTGCGTAGGGGCGAACCTGTTCGCCTGACCTGACCCCGCCGGCGAACGAGTTCGCTCCTACGAGAGCGATGCTGCCTGCCCCTACGAGCGGCCCTGCTCCGCCGGTTGCTGCGCCACTTCTTGTTGTGCGCGGTAGACCGCTTCGCCCACCGCTTCCAATACGCTCGGTGCCTCCTCATCCTGGTTGGCGTCTTCCACGCAGGCGACCACCACGGTCGCTTCGACCACCGGCTCGGGGCGTATCACGCCCATGTGGCAGGCGCTACGGTACTGGGTGCCGGTCTTCTGGATGAATGGCAGGCCCTGCGGCAGGCCGGCCTGCAGGCGATAGTCGTGGTACTCGTCCTCGCCCATGAAGGCGAACAGCTGCGCCTGTCGCTCGGCATCCAGCAGTTCGCCGCGCACCAGCCGCTCCAGCAGCGTGGCGTAGGCCGGCAGGGTGCTGGAGTTCAGTCCGCGTCGGTAATAGCGCTCGTAGGCCTCGCGCAAGGTGCCCAGCTTCAGTTGCCCGCGCTCGACGCCCAGCGCCTCGGCCAGCAGCTCCAGGCGTTCGTCGCCCGGCGGCACCGAGGCAATCTGCAGGATGTCGCGGTTGCTCAGCCCGGCGGCCTTCTCATGCAGCTCGCCGTAGACGTCATAGCGCACCTGCAGCAGCGTGGTGATGCGACCGAAGCCGCTCGGCGACATCTGCTGCACGCGGCGGTTGAGTTCGTCCTCGCCGACCCGGCGGATGAGCATGTCGGCCGCCGTGCTGTCGCTGTTGCGCAGCATCTCCCGCAGCAGCGTGGTCAGGCTGTAGCGGCTGCCAGCCGCTGCCCAGACCAGCCCGCCGGTGCTGTCGACACGGTCGCCATCGCGCAGCTGCAGCTCGTCGTTCAGGTTCAGCTGGCCCTCCTGCACCAGCTGCAGCACGGCGATCGCCACCGGCACCTTGATCGCCGAGGCCAGGTACCACGGGCGCTCGGCGTCATGCTCGGCCAGCTCGCCATCGTCCAGGCGCTTGACGTAGACGCCGAGGCGCCCCGGCGTGCGCTGGTCGAGCCGGTCGAACTCGTCGTTCAGCGCCGCATCCACCGGCGCGCCGGGCAGCAGCCAGAGGAGCAGCGCCAGGCCGAGGCCCAGCGACAGCGGAATGCCGAACAGGCTCAGACGGTTCATGGGAAGTCCTCGACGGGTGGGCGAAGGGTGCCGGCGGCCTGCAGGGCTTCGCCGACCTCGCGCAGGGCCAGCTCGGCGCGCTGCAGCGAACGGTCGTCGCGCGTGCAGGCGGCGACGATGAGTTGCCGCGGCGCCGACTCCGGCGTGCTGATCACCCCGAAATCGCAGAAGCGCGCCCACTGGGTGCCGGTCTTGTGGGCGAAACGGGCGTTCTTCGGCAGGCCGGCGCGGATGCGTTTCTGCCCGGTCAGCGAACGGTCCATAAGCCGCAGCAAATAGCTGCTGCGCTCGGCGTCCAGCGCTTCGCCGGCGACCAGCCGTTCGAGCAGCCCGGCGTAGGCGCTGAGGCGGCCGGAATTGAGCTGCATCCGGTAGTAGGCGCGATAGGCACTGTCCAGGTCGCCCCTGGCCAGCTCCCCGGGCGTCAGTTGCAGCAGGCGACCGAGCAGCGCCAGGCGCGCGGCCGGATTCGGCTGCTGTTTCAGCAACAGCAGCTGCGCGCCGCTGAGCTGGCTGGCGCGCGGGCTGTAGTAGCCGTAGACGTACCGGCGCACCGCGGCCAGCGAGGTGATCGGCTGGAAACCGCCGGGCGCCAGCTCGGTGGTGATCGCGTTCACCGCCTCCAGGCCGACTAGGCGGATCAGCACGTCGGAGGCGGTGTTGTCGCTGTAGATCATCATCTGTTCGAGCAGGAAACGCAGCGTCAGCGGCGTGCCCGGCGGATAGAGCTTGGTCTTGCCGGCGCCGTCGACGTAATCCTCGGCGAGCAGCGGCACCTGCTGATCGAGGTCCAGGCGCCCCTGCTCGACGCCGCGCAGCACGGCGATCGCCACGGGCAGCTTGACCCCGGAGGCGAAGTACCAGGTCTGCTCGTCGCGAAAGCTCAGCGAGGTGCCGCTGTGCAGGTCCTTGAGGTAGACGCCCAGTTCGCCGGGAAAGCGCGCATCCACCTCGCGCAGCCGGTCGAGCAGCACGCCCATGCCATCGACCGGCGAGTCGGCGGCGCGCAGCACGGGCGCGGCCATCGCCAAAACGGCAGCAAGCAGCAGGACCGGACAGGATCGCGAGGTTCGGGGTGAGCGCATCGGCAGCCTTGGCGGGGTCGCAAGAGCGCGCCGCGGCACGGCGCCTATCCAGTTCTAGACGCACCCGCGACGGCGGCGTTCCCGCCAGGACGTTTCAGGATTTTGCCTGCAGATCGCGCCAGGTGAGGTGGATGCGCAGGTCGAACTCGAGCTGGTGATAGCCGGGCAGCATGTGCTCGCAGAGCTGGTAGAAGGCCTTGTTGTGATCGAACTCGCGCAGGTGCGCCAGCTCGTGGACGACGATCATGTTGAGGAACTGCGGCGCGGTGTCGCGAAACAGCGCGGCGATGCGGATTTCCTTCTTCGCCTTGAGCTTCCCGCCCTGCACTCGCGACACCGCGGTGTGCAGGCCGAGGGCCTTCTGCAGTACGTCGAGTTTGGCGTCGTAAAGCACCTTGTCCAGCCCCGGCGCGTTGCGCAGAAACTCCTGCTTGAGCGCCACGGTGTAGGCGTACAGCGCCTTGTCGCTCTGCACCGCGTGGCGCTCGGGATAGCACTGGCGCAGGTAGTCCTCGAGGCGCTCCTGGGCGATCAGCGTGCGCACCTTCTCCTGCAGGGCGGGCGGATAGGCGGCGAGGTATTTCAGCGGCGTCATGGCGAGGGTGCGGGCAATCGGGAAGCGCGCAGTTTAGCAAGCGGCCGCACGCCGCGGGCGCCTCGACGACGACGCGCAAATCGCTGAATTGCGTGAAAGTTTTCGGAACTTGGCTGGTGCACAATGTCGAATGACGAGCATATTCGACGGCATCGGCAATTCACTTTCGCAGTATCGAGCACCCTCCAATGAACAAGCCAAAAAGCAAAATCGTTCTGCTGGTCGAGGATGAGCCGGACGTCCGTCTGCTGCTCGCCGAATACCTCGAGGAGGAAGGCTACGACGTGCTGCAGGCCGCATCGGCCGCGGAAGCCTTCGCGATACTCGCGAGCAAGCCGCGCCTCGACCTGCTGGTCAGCGACTTCCGCCTGCCCGGCGGGGTTTCCGGGGTGATGATCGCCGAGCCGGCGCTGATGCTGCGCCCGGACCTCAAGGTCATCTTCATCAGCGGCTATCCGGCGGAAATCCTCGACTCCGGCAGCCCCATCGCGCATCAGGCGCCGGTGCTGGCCAAGCCGTTCTCCTTCGACACCCTGCAGGAACAGATCCAGCGCCTGCTCGCCTGAGTCGCATCGCCGGGCGGCAAACGCTGAACTAGGCTGCGTGCTTCACTCCGAGCAAGGATGCTCCCGATGAAGCGCTGGATCGCCGCCGCCACCTTTCTTCTCGCCCTTCCCCTGCATGCCGCACCCTGCCCCGCCTGGCCGCCCGAACGCGCCCGCGCCGAGCTGGACGGCCTGTCGCGCCAGATCGCCGAATGGGACGCCGCCTATCACCGCCAAGGCCGTTCGCCAATCGCCGACGAACTCTATGACCAGGCCCGTGAGCGCCTTGCCGGCTGGCGCGCCTGTTTCGCCGAACAGGCGCCGGCGCCCGCCGATCCTCTGGCCGGCGCCGCCGGCCAGGTGCCCCATCCGGTGCCGCAGACCGGCCTGGACAAGCTCGCCGACGACGATCAGGTGCGCGCCTGGATGGCCAGCCGCGACGGACTCTGGGTGCAGCCGAAGGTGGACGGCGTGGCGGTGACGCTGATCTATCGGGATGGCCAGCTGCAACAGGCGATCAGCCGTGGCGACGGGCACTTCGGCCAGGACTGGACGGCCAGGGTGCGCGCACTCCCCGGCGTTCCCGCGCACTTGCCGGACAGCCGCCCGCTGCTGTTCCAGGGCGAGCTGTACTGGCGTCTGCCGGAACACGTGCAGGCCAGCCACGGCAGCGCCGGAGCGCGCGGCAAGGTCGCCGGGTTGCTGGCGCGGCAGAATCTCGATGCCGGTGACGCCGCCGGCATCGGCCTGTTCGTCTGGGAATGGCCGGACGGCCCGGCGGACATGCGCCCCCGCCTCGACGAGCTGCAGCGCCTGGGCTTCGCGGACAGCCAGCGCTTCAGCCAGCCGCTGACGTCCTTCGACGAGGCCCGAACGTGGCGCGAACACTGGTACCGGGCGCCGCTGCCGTTCGCCAGCGACGGCGTGGTGATCAAGCAGGACCGGCGTCCGCCCGGCGAACGCTGGAGCGCCAGCGCGCCAGCCTGGGCGGTGGCCTGGAAATACCCCTTCGCCCAGGTGCTCGCCGAGGTGCGCGCGGTGGAGTTCAAGGTCGGTCGCAGCGGGCGCATCACGCCGCTGCNNCAGTTGCTCCCGGTGCAGCTGGACGACCGCCGCGTGCAGCGCGTGTCGGCCGGCTCGCTGAGGCGCCTGCGCGAACTGGATATCCAGCCTGGCGATCAGGTGTCGGTAAGCCTCGCCGGGCTGACCATTCCGCGCCTCGATGGCGTGGTCTGGCATGCGGCGCAGCGCACGCCGCTGGAGATTCCTGTCGCCTCGCGCTACCACCCGTTGAGCTGCTGGCAACCCACGCCGGACTGCCGGAGCCAGTTCGCCGCGCGGCTGGAATGGCTGGGTGGCAAGCAGGGGCTGGGCCTTTCCGGCGTCGGCCCGGGCAGCTGGCAGGCGTTGATCGACGCGGGACTGGTGGAGCATCTGCTCGACTGGCTGGACCTGCGTGCGGAGCAGCTGGTGGCGCTGCCCGGCTTCGGCGAGAAACGCGCCGAACGCCTGCTGGCGAGTTTCGCCGAGGCACGCCACCAGCCATTCGAGCGCTGGCTGAGCGCCCTCGGCATTCCGCCCAGCGGCGCCGCCAACCTCGGCGCGGGCTGGTCGCAACTGGCCGCGCGCAGCCAGGCCGACTGGCAACGCGAACCGGGCATAGGGCCGGGACGCGCGCTCCAGCTGGTGGCGTTCTTCAGCGATGCGCAGGTCCAGGCGCTGAGCCGGCGACTGAACGCGGCCGGAGTGGCGGGCTTCTGACCGTGGACCGAGGCTGCCGCGATCAGTAGTCGCGGAATTCCTTGTGGCAGGCTTCGCAGGCGTCTTCGACCTTCTGCAGCGGCGCGGCGACCGCCTCGGGGGCCAACGGCCTGGCGCTGCTGGCGGAGACCAGCGCGGCGGTGCTGGCTTCGAGGTCGCGCGCCAGTTCGTTGAAGCGCTCCTGGCGCTGCCACACCTCGTCGCGCGCGTTGCTGTGCTCTTCCTTGACCGCCGGGAAATGCTTCCATGGCTGGTGCGACAGCTCGTCCAGGTGCGCGGCGCCGCTGGCGAAACCGTCGCCCTCGAACTTCAGCCGGCCACGCAGCATGCCGCCGAGGTCTTCGCTGGTCTTCAGCATCTGCTTGAAGATCGCCTGGCGCTGACCGAGCGGGGAGTTGGGGTCAATCTTGTTGCAACCACCGAGCGCGAGCAGCGCGGCGAATACGATGAACAACGATCTGCAGGACATGGGGGAATTTTCGCGAGGGATGGCGGGGATGCGGATTATCCGCCGCCGTCCGCATCGCTGCCAAACTGATCCGCGCACCCGGCCGCCTCACCTGGCGACAGGTTGACGCAGGTCATCTCGCCGCCGGTCGCTCAGCTCGCCGGCTCGATCGGCTGGTCCTCTTCCTTGAACTGGTCGCGGATGTAGGTGATCTCGCTCTTGCCGTGCGGCGCCGGCAGGCCGTCAGAACCGAGGTTGACGAAGACGATGCGCTCGATGGTCAGCAGGCTCTTGCGGGTGATCTTGTTGCGCACTTCGCAGCGCAGGGTGATCGAGGTGCGGCCGAATTCGGTGGCGGTGATGCCCAGTTCGATGATGTCGCTCTGCCGCGCCGAGCTGACGAAATTGATCTCGGAAATGAACTTGGTCACCACCCGCTGATTACCCAACTGGACGATGGCGTAGATCGCCGCCTCCTCGTCGACCCACTTGAGCAGGCTGCCGCCGAACAGCGTGCCGTTGGGGTTGAGGTCTTCGGGCTTCACCCATTTGCGCGTATGGAAGTTCATGGACACTCCTGTCGATGGTGAGGAATCGCCAGCATGATCACAGACCGGCGCGTGACTGTCGCGACCGGGAATCCAGTGTAAAAGTTCAAAATTCATAATTGCCCTACCGCCGCGCATGGGTTTAAATCGGTATCGAATCCGTTACTTTCCAAGGACTTCGCCCGGTTTACAGCGCGCCAGTGCGCCGCCGGGCGACCCGACATCGAGGTTGATCCCCATGCGTCTGCTGCCCCTTTGCGCCACCGCTGCCCTGCTCGCCTTCCAACTGCCGGCCCAGGCTCTGGATTTCGGTTCCGTGCTCAATGGCGTGGCCAACGTCGCCAACGCAGTGAACGGCACGTCCAACAACGCCAACACGGCGAACACCGTGGCCAGCACCGGCAACGGCGCCTGCGACGCCAAGCTCCGCGAATACCAGACCCAGCTGGCGCTGGCCCAGGCCGCCGGCAACGCGACCAACAACAGCAACGTGCAGCAGATCCTGCTGCAGGCCAACGCCCTCTGCGCGCAGACCGCCAGCACCCAGCAGCAGGTCCAGGCCGTGCCGGCCGCCGCGCCGCAGACCGCCCAGGAAACCGCGGTGAACGCCGGGGTCAAGCTGCTCGGCACCATGCTTAGCAAGTAACGTCGCCCGCCATCCGGCGCGCGCTTTCGCTGCCCTCTTGGGTAGTCGCGCCGGCATCGCTATAATCCTTCGCCTCACACCACCGGTTCAGCCGGTCGTGCCCGCCACCCGGGCGAGGGGCGCTGCAGCAGGCAGAGCCGGTTTCGGATCGATCCGGAGCGGTTCCACCTGTCAGGCTCGCACGGGGCGTTTCCCAAACGCAGCAACGGCGCCCATTCGCACAAAAAACGAATGGAGAACTCATCCCATGAGCGCTGTTTCGACGCCTGCCGGTTTCACCGATTTCAAAGTCGCCGACATTTCCCTGGCCGAATGGGGCCGCAAAGAGCTGATCATCGCCGAGTCCGAGATGCCGGCGCTGATGGGCCTGCGCCGCAAATACGCCAACGAGCAACCGCTCAAAGGCGCGAGGATCATCGGCTGCATCCACATGACCATCCAGACCGGCGTACTCATCGAGACGCTGACCGCCCTGGGCGCCGAAGTGCGCTGGTCGTCGTGCAACATCTTCTCCACCCAGGACCAGGCCGCTGCCGCCATCGCCGCCGCCGGCATCCCGGTATTCGCCTGGAAGGGCGAGACCGAAGAAGAGTACGAGTGGTGCATCGAGCAGACCATCCTCGAGAACGGCAAGCCGTGGGACGCCAACATGATCCTCGACGACGGCGGCGACCTGACTCAGATCATCCACGAGAAGTACCCGGCGATGCTGGACAAGATCCACGGCATCACCGAAGAAACCACCACCGGTGTGCACCGCCTGCTCGACATGCTCAAGGCCGGCACCCTGAAAGTCCCGGCGATCAACGTCAACGACGCGGTCACCAAGAGCAAGAACGACAACAAGTACGGCTGCCGCCACAGCCTCAACGACGCCATCAAGCGCGGCACCGACCACCTGCTGTCGGGCAAGCAGGCGCTGGTGATCGGCTACGGCGACGTGGGCAAGGGCTCGGCCGCCTCGCTGCGTCAGGAAGGCATGATCGTCAAGGTCTCGGAGATCGATCCGATCTGCGCCATGCAGGCCTGCATGGACGGCTACGAACTGGTTTCGCCGTACATCGACGGCCGCAACGACGGCAGCGACGCCAGCATCGACAAGGCCCTGCTGGGCAAGATCGACCTGATCGTCACCACCACCGGCAACGCCAACGTCTGCGACGCCGGCATGCTCAAGGCGCTGAAGAAACGCGCGGTGGTCTGCAACATCGGTCACTTCGACAACGAGATCGACACCGCCTTCATGCGCAAGACCTGGGCCTGGGAAGAGGTCAAGCCGCAGGTGCACAAGATCCACCGCACCGGCAAGAACGGCTTCGACGCGCAGAACGACGACTACCTGATCCTTCTCGCCGAAGGCCGCCTGGTCAACCTGGGCAACGCCACCGGCCACCCGAGCAGGATCATGGACGGTTCCTTCGCCAACCAGGTGCTGGCGCAGATCCACCTGTTCAACGCCAAGTTCGCCAACCTGCCGGCCGGCGACAAGCCGACCAGCATCACCGTCGAAGTGCTGCCGAAGAAGCTCGACGAAGAAGTCGCCCTGGAAATGGTGAAGGGCTTCGGCGGCGTGGTCACCCAACTGACGCCGAAGCAGGCCGAGTACATCGGCGTGGCCGTCGAAGGTCCGTTCAAGCCGGACAGCTACCGCTACTGAGTCGCGCCACGGTGGGGCAACCCACCGGAACACCCACTCCCAGGATGGCGGGTCAGCCCTCAGCTGACCCGCCTACGGAATACCCGATGACTTCTTCCAGCCCCAACGTCAGCTTCGAGTTCTTCCCGGCCAAGACCGAAGCCGGGCATGACAAGCTGCTGACCACCGCGCGCCGGCTGGCCGCGGAAAAGCCGCACTTCTTCTCCTGCACCTACGGCGCCGGCGGTTCGACCCGCGACCGCACGCTGAACACCGTGCTGCAGCTCGATGGCGAGGTGAAGGTGCCGACCGCGCCGCACCTGTCCTGCGTCGGCGACAGCAAGGAAGACCTGCGCAGCCTGCTCACCCAGTACCAGGCCGCCGGCATCCGCCGCATCGTCGCGCTGCGTGGCGACCTGCCGTCGGGCATGGGCATGGCCAGCGGCGAGCTGCGCTACGCCAACGAACTGGTCGAGTTCATACGCCATGAGACCGGCGACCACTTCCACATCGAGATCGCCGCCTACCCGGAGATGCACCCGCAGGCGCGCGGCTTCGAGGACGACCTGGCGAACTTCGTGCGCAAGGCCAGGGCCGGTGCCGACAGCGCCATCACCCAGTACTTCTTCAACGCCGACTGCTACTTCTACTTCGTCGAGCGCGTGCGCAAGCTGGGTATCGACACGCCGATCGTGCCGGGCATCATGCCGGTGACCAACTACAGCAAGCTGGCGCGTTTCTCCGATGCCTGCGGCGCGGAACTGCCGCGCTGGATGCGCAAGCAGCTCGAAGCCTACGGCGACGACGTGCAGAGCATCCAGGCCTACGGCGAACAGGTGATCAGCGCGATGTGCGAACGCCTGCTCGCCGGCGGCGCACCCGGGCTGCACTTCTACACGCTGAACCAGGCCGAACCGAGCCTGGCGATCTGCAGCAACCTGGGCCTCGGTGCCTGATCCGGCAGGGGCCGTCCGGCAGCGCAACGCATCCGGATGCCCCCGCTGGCGCATGTCTTGCTTCCATCGCCGGTGACATGAGCACGGGCGCGGGCAACAAGAGAAGGGAGTCGCGGATGGTGAAACGGACCTGCTGGGCATTGCTGCTCTGCGCCGCCAGCCTGGTTGCGCACGCCGATCCGCTGCGCATCGTCAGCGAACCCTGGGCGCCCTACGTCTACGAAGAGAGCGGCGTGGTGCGCGGCCAGGACTACGAACTCACCGCCCAGGCGCTCGAACGCCTCGGCATAGCCCACGAACTGCGGCTGCTGCCGTGGAAGCGCAGCCTGGTGGAGTTCGACGAAGGCCGCGCCGACGCCATCCTCGACATCTTCCGAAACCAGGCCCGCGAGCAGGACATGGTGTTCGTCGACGAACCGCTGTCGAGCAGCGAGTTCGTGCTGTTCTACGCCCGCCAGCGGCCCTTCCCTTACCGCGACCTGAACAGCCTGAAAGACCGCCGCATCGGCGTGTCGCCCGGCTACTGGTATTCCAACGAGGCGTTTCGCCAGTCGAAGGATTTCATCCGCGAGAACGCGCCCAGCCATGCCGCCAATTTCGGCAAGCTGCTGCTCGGACGCGTCGACATGGTGCTGATCGAGCGCCGCGTCGGCCTGTATCTGGCGCGGCAGCTGGGCATCCTCGACCAGATCGACTACCACCGCCAGCCGATCAGCCATGACGACCTCTACCTGGCGCTGCGCAGAACCCCGGAATTCGAGCACCTGGCCGTGCGCATCGGCGCCGAACTGCGTACGCTGAAGGCCGAACGCGCCGCCACGCCGGCGCGCTGATCGACAGCCTGCGCACAGCAAAAGGCCGCGAAGAACGCGGCCTTTTCGTATCGGCAGGGTTCGGCTCAGGGCTCCAGGCCGATCCCGCGCAGCACCACCGCGGTGATGGTCTGCACCGCCTGCTCGAACTGCTGGTCGCTGAGCGGCTTGTGGTCGTTCAGCGCGGTGACCTGGTAGTCGAAGTCGGCGTAGTGCTGGGTCGAGGCCCAGATCAGGTAGAGCAGCGCCGAGGGCTCGACCGGGCGGATGCGCTTTTCCTCGACCCACTGGCGAATCTTGTTTTCCTTGAACTTGGCGCCGGCGAACAGGTGCTCGTCGAGGATGTCGCGGAACAGCGGCGCGCCATGCATGATCTCGTTGGCCCACAGCTTGGAACCGTGCGGGCGGGTGCGCGAGTGGGTCATCTTCTCGCGCACGTAGCTCGTCAGCACCACGCGCGGGTCGTCGAAATGCACGAAGCAGGCGCCTTCCAGTTCCCACACGCTGAGCAGGTTGACCAGCACCTCGCGGTACAGCTCGTCCTTGGTGGTGAAGTAGTAGTGCAGGTTCGAGCGCGGCAGCTCGGCGCGCTTGGCGATGTCGGCCATCGAGGTGCCGGCGTGGCCCTGTTCGGCGAACACCTGCTCGGCGGCCAGGAGGATCTTCTCGACGTTCTTTCGGCGGATTTTGATCTTGTGATTGGTCATTCCATTCCCAGCCTGGCTCCTGTGGAGCAAAGACTACTCGAAACAGCGGTTGAGTTCGTCAGGCTCTGACGAGTGATATCACCCCTCACGCCACACCCCTTGAGAATGATCGTCGTCAGATTGCCGCAGATCTCATCCATCTCGCGCTCGACGCCGCCGGACTGGCCGAGAATCGAGCCGATCTGGGTGGCGAAGTCGGCGTAATGCTGGGTGCTCGACCAGAGCAGGAAGATCAGGTGGATGGGGTCCACCGGGTCCATCTTGCCTGCTGCCGACCAGGCGCGGAATACCTGCGCGCGACCGCGGAACCAGTCGCGGAAATCCTGGTTGAAATGCGCCTCCAGGCAAGCCCCGCCGCTGATCACCTCCATGGCGAAGACCTTCGAGGCCAACGGATTGCGCCAGGAGAATTCGAGCTTGTTGCGGATGTAGCGCGACAGCGCCTCGGCCGGCTCGTCGCCGATGCTCAGGGTGTCGAAGCTCTCCGTCCAGAGCTGCAGGATGCGCCCGAGCACGGCCATGTAGAGCGTCTGCTTGTTGCCGAAGTAGTAGTGCAGGTTGGCCTTCGGCAGGCCGGCGCGCAGGGCGAT
>DIEE01000272.1:41248-41391 GCA_002418465.1 Pseudomonas sp. UBA5782
GAAGGTCGCCTGGGCGGCGGCGAGGATCAGCGCCTCGTTGTCCTGGCGCCCCCGCCCGCCACTGCGCTGCGCCAGGCCGCTCATCGTGGCTGGGCCAGCCGCGCCTGCCAGGCGTGGGCGCTGGCGAGCAGCTACGCCTCGTC
>DIEE01000223.1:0-9324 GCA_002418465.1 Pseudomonas sp. UBA5782
CTCGAACACATCCGCGAGGTCGGCGAACGCATGCGCGAAGGCCTGGCCCGGTTGTCGCGGCGCAACGGCCATGGCCCGCTGCGCGGCCACGGCCTGCTGATCGGCCTGCCGCTGTTCGGACTGGACGCGCATGCGGTGGTGCGCGCGGCACTGGCCGAGGGCCTGCTGATCAGCGCCCCGCACGCGCACTGCCTGCGCTTCTCGCCGGCGCTGACGGTCAGCGCGGCCAATGTCGAAGAAATGCTCAAACGACTCGCCGCCGCCCTGGCGCGGGCGAAAACCGCTACGGCGGAGGTGGCCTGATGCGCGTCTCTATCCTGCAACATGCGTCCTTCGAGGGCCTAGGGCGCATCGGCCCGTGGCTGGAATGGCGCGCCCTCTGGGCCCGCGTGCACGCGCTGTACGAAGGCGCCGCGCTCCCCGAGCTGGATGACTTCGATCTGCTGATCGTCCTCGGTGGGCCGATGAACGTCGATGACGAAGCCGAGTACCCCTGGCTGAGCGCCGAGAAACAGTTGATCCGTGCCGCGCTGAAGGCGGAAAAACGCCTGCTCGGCATCGGCTTCGGCGGCCAGTTGATCGCCGATGCGCTGGGTGCGCGGGTGCGCGACGCCGGCCAGGCCGAAGTCGGCTGGTGGCCGGTGGAGAAATACGCCCAGGCGCAGAGTTCGCCGCTCGGCCGCATGCTGCCGCAACGGCTGATGGCGCTGCACTGGCACGAACGCAACTTCGAGCTGCCGGCAGGAGCGATCCCGCTGTACGGCTCGGCGGCCTGCGCATGCCAGGGGTTCATCTGGAAGGAACGCGCGATCGCCCTGCAGTACCACCTGGAGAGCACGCCGGACAGCATCGAGGCGCTACTCGGCGCCTGCGCCGACGACCTGCAGGGCAGCGGCGCGGTGCAGGACGCCGCCGCCATCCGCCAGGGCCTGACCCTGTGCAGCACGCTAAAGATCAGCCTGTTCCGCCTGCTCGACTACCTTTCCGGGCCGCACGCCGCCTTGCGCTAGCACCCACGCCGAACCTCGTTCCGCGGATTTCGCGTCACCCCGCACCGGCTTGTCTGGGTGCGGGGTTTTCTTTTTCAGGGGTCCGGCTGCCGTAGGGTGCGCCGCGCGCACCGGGGAGGACCTGAGGTGCGGCTGGTGCGCAGGGCGCACCCTACGGGCCGAGCTGGCGGATCAGGCGGGCCGGGTTGCCGCCGACCAGAGTGAAGGCCGGCACATCTCGGGTCACCACCGCGCCCGAGGCGACGATGGCGCCGTCGCCGATGCTGACGCCGGGGTTGATCACCGCACGCCCGCCGATCCACACGCCGTTGCCGATGGTCACCGGCCGCGCGCTTTCCAGCGCCGAGATGCGCACGTCCATGTCCAGCGGATGGGTGCTGGTGTAGATGTGCACGCCCGGCCCGATCAGGCAGTCGTCGCCGATGCGCACCGGCGCGGCGTCGAGGATCAGCAGGTCGAAGTTGGCGTAGAAGGTCCGCCCGACGTGTATGTTGAAGCCGTAGTCGAAGCGAAAGGTCGATTCGATGTACGGCTCGCCCTGCGCCGAGCCGAGAATCCGGCCGAGCACTTCGCGGCGTTCGGCGGAATTCTCCGCGCTGGCGTTGAAGGCATGCATCAGCACCCGCGCCGCCGCGCGCGCGGCGACCAGCTCCGGGTCCCAGGGTTGGTAAAGCTCGCCTGCGAGCATTTTCTCGCGATTGCTGTTCATCCGGTCCGCCTCGCAGCGCGTCGTCGATAGTCCGTTCGACCCCAGCGAGGGTGAAGGATGCGCAACGGCCCGATGAAATCCCCGGCCGGCGTCAGGCCAGCGAGAAATGCACCGCTGCCTGCCAACCCAGCGCGGCGAGCGCCAGCACGCTGGCGCCTGCCAGCGCCAGGCGCTGCCGGGCGAAACGCTGCTCGTGGCCAGCCTGCAGGGCCAGCAGGCGCTGCTCCAGGCTCAGGTCGAGCGCCTGCAAGGACTGGGCGAAGGATTCGCGCAGCGCCGCGGCCTGCTGCACGGCGGCGGCTTCATGGGCGCCGAGCTGCTCCTGCAATGCCTGAACGTGCGCCTGCTGGCGCTGCTCCAGCGTCGCCTGGAAGCCCGCCGCCTCGGCCGCCTGGCTGGCGAGCGCGGCATCCTGCCCCTGCAGGCGCTGCTCGATGGTCTGCTGCAGCTGCTGACTGGCCTCGGCGAAACGGACGAATTCGTCCTGGTTGCGCTCGGCCTGCATCTGCAGCGCGTCGGCCAGTTGCCGGGCGTGTTCCGCCTGGCGCTGCTCCAGCTCGGTAAAACCGGCGGCCAGCTGGCTCAGGCATTGGCTGCTGGTGACACCCAGGTCACGCGCCACCTCCTCGCGCAGCGCCTGGTTGGCGCCGTCGATGCGTTGCTCCGCCTCCCTTACCAGCTTCACGCAGCCCACCAGTTGCTGCGCCTGCTCCTGGGTCAGGCCTTTGGCTTCCAGCAGGCCCTGGTTGGCGGCCTTTATCGCCTCCTGCTGCTCGGCCAGTTGCACCTGTTGGTCGAGAATCCGCTGGTTCTGCGCCGCCAGCGCTTCGGCCTGCTGCTTCAGCAGGTTCTGCTGCTGCAGGAGGATGTTCTGCTGGTCGCTGAGAACCTTGGAGATGGCGGTGTTGACCACCAGCAGTTGCGAGGACTTCTGCGTCAGCTGGCCGATCGTCGCGTTGAGGTCGAGCTGCGCCTCCTGAATCTTGTCGCCGCGCCCGTGGAACCAGTTACCGACGAAATTCCCGTCCTTCTTCTCCTGACGCAGACGGCTCAGCCGCTCGGCGTCGGATTGCACCTTCTGCTGGTCGGCGTTCAGGCCGTGCAGCAGCTCCTTGATGTTGCTCTCGCGGATGATCCGCTCGGGCACTTCGAGGCTGGAAAAGGCCTGGACGATCTGCAGTTCCTGGGTTCGCTCCGGGGCGGCGTTGGCGCTGGTCTGGCTGGGCATCGACTTGCTTCCTGCTACTGCTTTGTTCGTGGGTTGGCGGGGTTCAGAGGGTCTTGAGGAAATCTTCGATTTCCGTCTGGCTTTCGTTGATGTAGCCGATCATCCGCTGGCTCTTGTCGACCTGCTCGCGGGTGCTTTCCAGGGCCTGCTCCAGGCTGGCCAGGGTGGCGGCCGACGCCAGCCCGGCGGCGCCCAGCGACTCGCCGGTCTGGCGGTACAGCTCGATGGACTGGGCGTAAAGCGCGACATTGCCCAGCGAGGCCTCGGACAGCGTCACCAGCTCGCCGGCCATGGCTTCGCGGCGACCGGCGTCGGCGATCAGCTCGTTGAGCAGCTGTTCCTTGCGCGCACGACGGTCGAACAGGCAATCGATCTGGTAGGCGAGGAAGGCCGACAGCAGGCCGCTGAGGGTGCCGATCAGCACCGGCGTGAGCAGGTCGGCGAAGGGTTTGAGGAAGGGCACGCTGGCCATGAACACCGAGACGGTTTCGCCAAGCAGGATGCCCACCGAGCTGATCACCACGGTGCCGAGCAGCTTGAGGCCTTCCTGCAGCGCCTGTTCGCGGGTCATGTGCGCGGGCGGGAAGAGCATCATCTTCGCCGCCTTGAACAGGCCGAGCAGGCCTTCGCGGATCACCGTGACGAAGCGCTTGGCGGTGGACAGGAAGTTGTTCAGCAGGAAGGTCAGCAGGTTGCTGACGAAGCCGCTGACGCCGCCTTCGATCATCTGCGAGAGCGCCGCCGGCACCTTCTTGACCACCTGATCGGCGATGCGCAACAGGCGCTGGCCAATTTCCTCGAGCAGGCTCTTGCCGACTTCCACGCCCTGCCGGATGAGTACCTTGACCTCGTTGAACAGGCCGTTGACCAGTTCGGTCAGCAGCACGCCCAAGGCCTGTCGCGCGCCCATCAGCGCGGCCTGCTTGCCGCCGGTGACAAGCAGTTCGGTAGCCTGCTTCTTCAATAGCGCGTGGTTGGCGGTGCGGTCGACGTGCTTGCGCGCGGTCTTGTGCTTCTCGTCGATCTTTTCCTGGTCGGCGCCGTATTTCTCGGCGTTGGTCTGGCCGTCCTTGCGCTCCTTGGCCGCCCAGTCGACGAGGTCCTCGTCGCCCTTGGAGCCGTTCAGCGGCTGGTTGGTCAATGCCAGGTTGTCGTCGGCGTTGACCATCTCGCGGATGCGGCTGACGTCGACGCTGCCGTCGTCGTTCACCTGCCCCAGCGCCAGGTGCATCTTCGGATCGTTGTGCACCTCGGAGATCGACACCACATGGTCCAGCTCGGCGCGCGCCTGGCCGCCGTTCTTCAGCTCCACGGTGCCGTCGGCGTTCACCGTCTGCCCGGTGTACTCGTCGCGGCCCTGGGCGATGCGTTCGCCGCGCTTGTCGTCCCAGGTCTTGCCACCGGCAGTGTCGGCCTTGGCCTGGGTGTCGACCTCGTATTCGGCGCGCACCGACTTGTCGTATTCCTTGCGCGACTGGCCGTGCAGCGCCTTGTCCGAGTCGGTCGCGACGTAGTCGTCGTCCTCGCGCTTGAAGTTGTGCAGCGTGGTGACGTTGCCGCCGTTGCGGTCGACGTCCTTGAACATCGCCGTGGACAGGCCGAAAGGCCCGATGATCTGCGACAGCACGTGCTGCTGGCAGTCGTCGAAGAGCTTTTGCAGGCGCTGCTCGCGGGTCAGGGTGGCGGTGGGTTGCATGGCGAGTCCCTTCGGTCAGGCGGTCTTGCGATGGATGAAGTCGCCGAACCAGTCGGCGAAGGACGGCGCGACCAGCACGCGTTGCGGCACGTCGTGCAGCACCTCGATGACCTGGCCGACGCGGCCCTGCGGCGCCGGCGTCAGGTCCAGGCACAGGTAGTCGCCGCCGCCGTTGGAGGCGAACGGCACCCAGCCGCGCTGCCACCAGCCATCGCGGATGCCGGCATCCGGGCGGGCGACGCGACCGTCGAAATCGCCGTCCTCGAGCAGCTCGGTCCAGGACGACCAGCTCATCGCGATGTGCCGGATCGGCAGGAACTGGTTGCCGTCGAACAGCGCGCCGGCCTGGCCGCGCTGGCCATCGTGCGCGTTCAGACAGTCGACGAACGCGCCGGGCAGTGTCAGCCCCAGCGTGCGCTCCAGCTCGCGGATAGCGTCGGCGGAAGCCGGCGGGTTGAGGTCGGCAAGCCGAGCGGGATCGTTGCGTGCCAGCCAGGCGTCGAGGCGCTGCCAACCGGTCAGCGTGTCCTTCGCGTTCGACATGCGTACTGCCTCCTGAAGACGTAGCCGAGCCATTATCCAGGCGCCAGCTTTCCGGCGAATGTACGGGAAGATGCGCCATCCGCCAACCGCGGCTCGGTCTTTATGAATTCTTTACGCCGTCGCCCACCGCACGTCTCGTTCCTTTACGCCCGCCCTGTCGAGAATGACCCCAGGCGGACGGTCCGCCGACAAGGAGCGAAAACCCATGAGCATTCTCGACGGCGTGTCCCTGGCCCTGGCCACGGGGCTGTTCATCTACCTGTTGGTGGCGCTGTTGCGCACCGGGCGGAGCTAGCGCCATGCAGACCTCCGACTACTGGCTTCTGGGCATCTTCTTCGTCCTCGTGCTGGCACCGGCGCCCTGGCTCGGCCGCTACCTGTACCGCGCGATGGAGGGCGAGCGCACACTGCTCAGCCCGCTGCTCGACCCGCTGGAACGCGGCTGCTACCGGCTCTGCGGGTTCGACCCGAACGCCGGCCAGGACTGGAAGGGCTACGCGGCGGCGCTGCTGGTGTTCAGCCTGGCCAGCGTGCTAGTGCTGTTCACCCTGCTCCTGCTGCAGGGTGTTCTGCCGCTCAATCCGCAGGGGCTGGGCGGCGTGGAATGGAGCCTGGCACTGAACACGGCGATCAGCTTCGTCACCAATACCAACTGGCAGGCCTACAGCGGCGAGTCGACACTCAGCTACTTCAGCCAGATGCTCGGCCTCGGCGTGCAGAACTTCGTCAGCCCCGCCGTTGGCCTGGCGGTGCTGGCGGTCTTCTGCCGCGGCATCGCGCGGCGTTCGACGCGGGACATCGGCAATTTCTGGGTCGACCTGACCCGCGCCACGCTCTACGGCATGCTGCCGCTGTGCCTGCTGCTGGCCTTGCTGCTGGTCTGGCAGGGCGTGCCGCAGACCTTCCAGCCCTACATCGACGCGCTGACCCTGCAGGGCCAGGCGCAGAGCATTCCGCTCGGCCCGGCGGCCAGCCAGATCGCCATCAAGCAGCTGGGCACCAACGGCGGCGGCTTCTTCGGCGTCAACTCGGCGCATCCGTTCGAGAACCCCACGGCCTGGAGCAACCTGTTCGAAGTGGTCTCGATCCTGCTGATCCCGGCGGCGCTGCTGTTCACCTTCGGCCACTACGTCAAGGACCTGCGCCAGAGCCGCGCGCTGCTGGCGAGCATGCTGATCGTCTTCGTCATCGGCCTGGGTCTGACGCTGTACGCCGAGTACCAGCCCAACCCGCTGCTGGCGGGCCTGCCGATCGAACAGAGCGGCTCGCTGGAAGGCAAGGAAAGCCGCTTCGGCATCACCGCCTCGAGCCTCTGGGCGGTAGCCACCACGGCCGCCTCGAACGGCTCGGTGAACGCCATGCACGACAGTTTCAGCGCGCTCGGTTCGCTGATGCCGCTGTTCAACATGATGCTCGGCGAGGTGATCTTCGGCGGCGTCGGCGCCGGGCTCTACGGCATGCTGCTGTTCGTCCTGATCGCCGTATTCCTCGCCGGGCTGATGATCGGCCGCACTCCGGAATACCTGGGCAAGAAGCTCGAGGCCCGCGAAGTCCGCCTGCTGGTGGCGACCCTGCTGGTGATGCCGGTCGGCGTGCTGGTGTTCGGCGCCCTCGCCGCCAGCCTGCCCGGCCCGCTGGCCTCGGTGAGCAACCCCGGCGCGCACGGCTTCAGCCAGATCCTCTACGCCTACACCTCGGCCAGCGCCAACAACGGCTCGGCCTTCGCCGGCTTCGGCGCAAACACCCTCTACCACAACCTGATGCTGGGCCTGGCCATGCTGCTCGGGCGCTTCGGCTACATCCTGCCGGTGCTGGCGATCGCCGGCAGCCTGGCGCAGAAGAAGCGCGCGCCACTGGGCAGCGACAGCTTCCCGACCCACGGCCCGCTGTTCGTCACCCTGCTGACCCTGACCATCCTGCTGGTCGGCGGTCTGACCTTCCTCCCGGCGCTGGCCCTCGGCCCGCTCGCCGAACACCTCGGCCTGCCGGGCCATTAAGGAACCGACATGACAGCCAACCCGCAGATTCCGGCGCCGAGCGGCGCCAGCCAAGCGGCGCGCACGCGCCTTTCCGCCCTCTGGCGACCGGCGCTGGTGCAGGCCTTCGTCAAACTCGACCCGCGCCAGTTGCTGCGCGCCCCGGTGATGCTGGTGGTCGAACTGGCCGCCGTGGTCACCAGCCTGCTGTGCCTGGTACCGGCGCCGGGCGTCAGCACCGGCCTGGCGCTGCAGATCGCGCTCTGGCTGTGGTTCACCGTGCTCTTCGCCAACTTCGCCGAAGCGCTCGCCGAAGGCCGCGGCAAGGCCCGCGCAGACAGCCTCAAGGCCGGCGGCGAAGGCCTGCGTGCGCGCCGCCGGAATGCCGACGGCAGTTACGCCAGCGTCGCTGCCAGCAGCCTGCGGCGCGGCGACCTGGTGCGCGTCGAGGCCGGCGAACTGATCCCCGGCGACGGCGAGATCGTCGAAGGCATCGGCGCGGTGAACGAGGCGGCGATCACCGGCGAATCGGCCCCGGTGATCCGCGAATCCGGCGGCGATCGCTCGGCGGTGACCGGCAACACGCAGCTGGTCTCCGACTGGCTGCTGGTGCGGATCAGCGCCAACCCCGGCGAATCGACGCTGGACCGGATGATCGCCCTGGTGGAAGGCGCCAGGCGGCAGAAGACGCCCAACGAGGTGGCGCTGGACATCCTGCTGATCGGCCTGACGCTGATCTTCCTGCTGGTGGTCGCCACGCTGCAGCCGTTCGCCCGCTTCGCCGGCGGCGACCTGCCGCTGGTGTACCTGGTGGCGCTGCTGGTGACGCTGATTCCGACCACCATCGGCGGCCTGCTCTCGGCCATCGGCATCGCCGGGATGGACCGCCTGGTGCGCCTCAACGTGATCGCCAAGTCCGGCCGCGCGGTGGAGGCGGCCGGCGACGTACACGTGCTGCTGCTCGACAAGACCGGCACCATCACCTTCGGCAACCGCCGCTGCAGCGCGCTGTTCGCCGCACCCGGCGTCAGCGCCATGGCCCTGGCCGAAGGCGCGCTGCTGGCCTCGCTGGCGGATGACACGGCGGAAGGCAAATCCATCGTCGACTACCTGCGCGCGCTGCATCCGATCGAGGAGCCGCCGCGCGACGCGGTGACCCCGGTGCCGTTCAGCGCCGAGACGCGGCTGTCCGGGATCGACTGGAACGGCCGGGTGCTGCGCAAGGGCGCGGTGGATTCGGTGCTGAGCTTTCTCGGCAGCGAGCGCGATCATCTGGCGCCGGCGCTGGCCCGCGAGATCGACGCCATCGCGCAGAGTGGCGGCACGCCGCTGCTGGTCTGCGCCGACGGTCAGTTGCTCGGCGCCGTGCACCTCAAGGACGTGGTCAAGCCAGGGATTCGCCAGCGCTTCGCCGAGCTGCGCACGCTGGGCATCCGCACCGTGATGGTGACCGGCGACAACCCGCTGACCGCCGCCGCCATCGCCGCCGAAGCCGGGGTAGACGACGTCATCGCCGAGGCCACGCCGGAGAAGAAGCTGCAGCGCATCCGCCAGGAGCAGGCCGAGGGCAAGCTGGTCGCGATGTGCGGCGACGGCGCCAACGACGCCCCGGCGCTGGCCCAGGCCGACGTCGGCATGGCGATGAACGACGGCACCCAGGCGGCGCGCGAGGCGGCCAACCTGGTGGACCTGGACTCGGACCCGACCAAGCTGCTCGACGTGGTGCGGGTCGGCAAGGAGCTGCTGGTCACCCGTGGCGCGCTGACCACCTTCTCGGTGGCCAACGACGTGGCCAAGTATTTCGCCATCCTGCCGGCGCTGTTCAGCGGTCTCTATCCGCAGCTCGGCCTGCTCAACCTGATGCACCTGCACAGCCCGCAGAGCGCGATCCTCTCGGCCATCGTGTTCAACGCCCTGATCATCGTCGCGCTGATTCCGCTGGCCCTGCGCGGCGTGCGCGTGAAGGCCGCCGATGCGGCCAGCCTGCTGCGGCGCAACCTGCTGATCTACGGGCTCGGCGGCCTCGTCGCGCCGTTCCTCGGTATCAAGGCGCTCGACCTGCTGCTGGTCGCCGCAGGGCTGGCATGACGCGGACATAGGTTGGCGTTGAGCGCAGCGATACCCAACGAGGTGTCCGTGATGGGTGTCGCTGCGCTCGACCC
>DIEE01000223.1:9378-9629 GCA_002418465.1 Pseudomonas sp. UBA5782
CGCCCCGCCGTTACCCTGCTGGCGCTGCTGACCCTGATCACCGGGGTCGCCTACCCGCTGGCCGTCACCGCCGTCGCGCAGCTGGCGTTTCCCGAGCAGGCCAACGGCAGCCTGATCCGCGATGCCGCCGGCACGGTGCGCGGCAGCCGCCTGCTGGCACAGCCCTTCGAGGGCGCCGAATGGTTCCAGCCGCGCCCCTCGGCCGGCGCCTTCGCCACCGTCGCCAGCGCCGCCAGCAACCTCTCGGCGGG
>DIEE01000199.1 GCA_002418465.1 Pseudomonas sp. UBA5782
TTCGCGGGTCGCAGCGGCCAGCGGTTTCGTCGCCGAACAGCCACCCCGCGGTCCGGAAGCCTCCCTCGATCTGGCCGGCTCCGGCGAGCTGGAGCGTTCTCTGCAGACCGGCGAACTGCGCGATCAGTTGCACGCGCTGCTCACCGAATGCGACGACGAGGAGCAGCTCGCGCGGCTTCTGCGGCGTTTTCGCAATCGCCAGCAGGTGCGCATCATCTGGCGCGACCTGAGCCGTCAGGCCGATCTGATCGAAACCTGCCGCGACCTCTCCGAACTGGCCGACGTGTGCATCGACGAGGCCTACCGCTGGCTCTACCCGCGCCTTTGCGCGCAGTTCGGCACGCCGATCGGCAAGCGTTCCGGCGAGGCCCAGCAGCTGGTCGTGCTGGGCATGGGCAAGCTGGGGGCCGGCGAGCTGAACCTGTCTTCGGACATCGACCTGATCTTCGGCTTCCCCGAGGGCGGCGAGACCCAGGGCGTGAAGCGCGCGCTGGATAACCAGGAGTTCTTCGTGCGCCTCGGCCAGCGGCTGATCAAGGCGCTCGATGCCATCACCGTCGACGGCTTCGTGTTCCGCGTCGACATGCGCTTGCGCCCCTACGGCTCGGCCGGTGCGCTGGTGTTCAGCTTCAGCGCGCTGGAGCAGTACTACCAGGACCAGGGCCGCGACTGGGAACGCTACGCGATGATCAAGGCGCGGGTGGTCGGCGGCGATCGGCAGGCCGGGCAGCAACTGCTCGAGCGCCTGCGCCCGTTCGTCTATCGGCGCTACCTGGACTTCTCGGCGATCGAGGCGCTGCGCCTGCTCAAGCAGATGATCCAGCAGGAAGTGCGGCGCAAGGGCATGGACGAGAACATCAAGCTCGGCGCCGGCGGCATCCGCGAGGTCGAGTTCATCGCCCAGGTGTTCCAGCTGATCCACGGCGGGCGCGACCTGAGCCTGCAGCAGCGCTCGCTGTTCAAGGTGCTGGCGACCCTCGAAGGGCAGGGTTACCTGCCGGGCGCGGTGATCGCCGAGCTGCGCGACGGCTACGCCTTCCTGCGCTACACCGAGCACGCACTGCAGGCGATCGCCGACCGGCAGACGCAGATGCTCCCCGACGGCGCGCTGGATCGGTCGCGGGTCGCCTTCATCATGGGTTTCGCTGACTGGGCGGCCTTCCACGAGCGCCTCAGCCACTGGCGCGAGCGCATCGACTGGCACTTCCGCCAGGTGATCGCCGATCCCCATGAAGAAGATAACCTGCCGAGCCAGGCCAGCGTCGGCGGCGAATGGCTGCCGCTGTGGGAGGACCGCATGGAGGAGGAGGCCATTGATCGACAGCTGGCGGACGCCGGCTTCGTCGATCCGGTCGCCGCGCGCAAGCGCCTCGCCGAACTGCGCAACGGCTCGCAGGTGCGCGCCATGCAGCGTCTGGGGCGCGATCGGCTGGACGCCTTCATCCCGCGGCTGCTGAGCATGGCCGCCGAGCACGAGGCCCCGGACCGGGTGCTGGAGCGCGTGCTGCCGCTGGTCGAGGCGGTGGTACGGCGCTCGGCGTATCTGCTGCTGCTGACGGAAAACCCCGGTGCGCTGCAGCGGCTGATCGCCCTCTGTGTCGCCAGTCCGTGGATCGCCGGGCACATCGCGCGTTACCCGATCCTGCTCGACGAGCTGCTCAACGAAGGCCGGCTATTCACCCCGCCGCAGGCGCCGGAACTGGCCGCCGAGTTGCAGGAGCGCCTGTTGCGGATTCCCGAGGACGATCTCGAGCAGCAGATGGAAGCCCTGCGCCATTTCAAGCTGGCCCACGGCCTGCGCGTGGCGGCTTCGGAAATCAGCGGTTCGCTGCCGCTGATGAAGGTCAGCGACTACCTGACCTGGCTCGCCGAGGCGATCCTCGATCAGGTGCTGGCGCTGGCCTGGCGCCACAGCGTGGCGCGGCATGGCGTACCGAAGCGCGCCGACGGCAGCCCCTGCGACCCGGATTTCGTCATCGTCGGCTATGGCAAGGTCGGCGGCATCGAGCTGGGCCACGGCTCGGATCTGGACCTGGTGTTCATCCACGACGGCGATGCGCAGGCGGAAACCGACGGGCCCAAGCCGATCGACGGCGCGCAGTTCTTCACTCGCCTCGGTCAGCGGATCATCCATTTGCTCACCGCGCACACCAATTCCGGCCAGCTCTACGAGGTCGACATGCGCCTGCGCCCGTCCGGCGCCTCAGGGCTGCTGGTCAGTTCGCTGGGCGCCTTCGCCCGTTATCAGGAGGCCGAAGCCTGGACCTGGGAGCACCAGGCGCTGGTGCGTGCCCGCGTGCTGGTCGGCAACCACCGGGTCGGCGAAGGCTTCGAGCAGGTGCGCGCCCGCGTGCTTGGTCGCGAGCGCGACCTGCCGAGCCTGCGCCAGGACGTCAGCGAGATGCGCGCCAAGATGCGCAGCAACCTGGGCACCCCGATAACCGCCGCCGGCACCGCGGCGAACGCCTTCGCCGCCACCGTCGGCTACGACCTCAAGCAGGACGCCGGAGGTATCGTCGATATCGAATTTATGGTGCAATACGCGGCCTTGGCCTGGTCGCACGGGCACCCCGAGCTGCTGCGCTACACCGATAACATCCGCATTCTGGACGGCCTGGCTGATGCCGGACTGCTCCCGGCCGAAGACGTCGCCCTGCTGCAGGAAGCCTACAAGACCTACCGTTCCGTGGCGCACCGGCAGGCGCTGGAAAAGCTTCCGGGCGTGGTCACGGGCGATCAGTTGCAGGCCGAACGGCGCGCCGTGATGCGCATCTGGCGGACGCTGGGGCTGAGCTGAATCCCGGCGCGTCGCCGACCTGTATTGTTGTACGAACCGAACCTTGAGGAGCTGGCAATTATGTCGATGGCCGACCGCGATGGCGTGATCTGGTATGACGGCGAAATGGTGCAGTGGCGCGACGCCACCACCCATGTGCTGACCCACACCCTGCACTACGGCATGGGCGTGTTCGAGGGCGTGCGTGCCTACGAAACCCCGCAGGGCACGGCGATCTTCCGCCTGCAGGCGCACACCGACCGGCTGTTCGATTCGGCGCACATCATGAACATGAAGATCCCGTTCACCAAGGACGAGATCAACGAGGCGACCCGCGCCGCCGTGCGCGAGAACAACCTGGCTTCGGCGTACATCCGCCCGATGGTGTTCTACGGATCGGAAGGCATGGGCATCCGCGCCGACAACCTGAAGGTCCACGTCATCGTCGCCGCCTGGCACTGGGGCGCGTACATGGGTGAGGAAGCGCTGAAGAGCGGCATCAAGGTGCGCACCAGCTCCTTCACCCGCCACCACGTGAACATCTCGATGACCCGCGCCAAGTCCAACGGCGCCTACATCAACTCGATGCTGGCCCTGCAGGAAGCGGTGTCCGGCGGTGCCGACGAGGCGCTGATGCTGGACCCGGAAGGCTACGTGGCCGAAGGCTCCGGCGAGAACATCTTCCTGATCCGCGAAGGCCGCCTGTACACCCCCGAGGTGACCGCCTGCCTGAACGGCATCACCCGCGGCACCGTGCTGATCCTGGCCAAGGAACTCGGTCTGGAGATCGTCGAGAAGCGCATCACCCGCGACGAGGTGTACATCGCCGACGAAGCCTTCTTCACCGGCACCGCCGCCGAAGTCACGCCGATCCGCGAAGTCGACGGCCGGCAGATCGGCGGCGGCAGCCGCGGTCCGATCACCGAGAAACTGCAGAAAGCCTACTTCGACCTGGTCAGCGGCAAGACCGACGGCCACGCCGACTGGCGTACCCTGGTCAAGTAAGTCGCGGGATCGTCCGGGCGGAGCCCGACGCGAGACGGCCCTGCGCCGCTTCCGTCGGGCTCCGGCGTTTCGCTTCCCGCGTTGGTCCGCGCCTTGAGTCCCTTATGAATATCCTGATCATCGGCCCGAGCTGGGTAGGCGACATGGTGATGGCGCAGACGCTGTTCGCCTGTCTGAAACAGCGCCATCCCGGCTGCGCCATCGACGTGCTGGCGCCCGAGTGGAGCCGGCCGATCCTCGAGCGGATGCCCGAAGTGCGCGAGGCGCTGAGCTTTCCGCTCGGCCACGGCGTGCTCGACCTCGCCCCCCGCCGGCGTATCGGCGCGAGCCTCAAGGGCCGCTATCAGCAGGCGATCCTGTTGCCGAACTCGCTGAAGTCGGCGCTGGTGCCGTTCTTCGCCGGGATTCCCAAGCGCACCGGCTGGCGCGGCGAGATGCGCCTCGGCCTGCTCAACGACATGCGCAAGCTGGACAAGGAACGCTACCCGCTGATGATCGAGCGCTTCATGGCGCTCGCCTACGACCCCGGTGCCGCATTGCCGCAGCCGTATCCGCGGCCCGCGCTGGCGATCGAGCCGGCCAGCCGCGACGCCGCGCTGGCCAGGTTCGGCCTGCAGCTGGATCGTCCGGTGCTGGCGCTGTGCCCCGGCGCCGAGTTCGGCGAAGCCAAGCGCTGGCCGGTTGAGCACTACGCCAAGGTCGCCGAGCTGAAGATCCGCGAAGGCTGGCAGGTCTGGCTGTTCGGCTCGAAGAACGATCATCCGGTCGGCGAGGAAATCCGCGCGCGACTGATCCCCGGCCTGCGCGAGGAAGCGCTTAACCTGGCGGGCGACACCTCGCTGGCCGAGGCCATCGACCTGCTCTCCTGCGCCGCCGCCGTGGTTTCCAACGACTCCGGCCTGATGCACGTGGCCGCCGCGCTGAACCGCCCGCTGGTGGCGGTGTACGGCTCCACCTCGCCAGGCTTCACCCCGCCGCTGGCGGATCAGGTGGAAGTGGTGCGCCTGGGCCTGGAATGCAGCCCTNNCTGTTTCGAGCGCACCTGCCGCTTCGGCCATTACAACTGCCTGCGTCAGCTCAAGCCGCGCCCGGTGCTGGACGCCCTCGGCCGGCTGGTCGGCGACCCGCTCGAGGTGAGCTGACGTTGCGTGTTCTGCTGATCAAGACCTCCTCCCTCGGTGACGTGATCCACACCCTGCCGGCGCTCACCGATGCGGCGCGGGCGATCCCCGGCATCCGTTTCGACTGGGTGGTGGAGGAGGGCTTCGCCGAGATTCCGGCCTGGCATCCGGCGGTGGCGCAGGTGATTCCGGTGGCGATCCGCCGCTGGCGCAAGCACCTGCTGCAGACCTGGAAAAGCGGTGAGTTTCGGCGTTTCAAGGCGCGCCTGCGCGAAACCCGCTACGACCTGGTGATCGACGCCCAGGGCCTGCTGAAAAGCGCCTGGCTGACTCGTTACGTGAAGGCGCCGGTGGCCGGGCTAGACCGTGACTCCGCTCGCGAGCCGATCGCTGCACGCTTCTATGACCGGCGCTACGCCGTGGCCCGCGAGCAGCACGCGCTGCAGCGCACCCGTGCGCTGTTCGCCCAGGCGCTGGACTATCCGCTGCCGGCCGGTATCGGCGACTACGGGCTGGACCGTGCGCAGCTGGCCGATCCGTCCGGCGAGCCCTACGTGCTGTTCCTGCACGGCACCACCTGGGCCAGCAAGCACTGGCCGGAGGCCGACTGGCGCGCGCTGGCGGAGCGCATCGCCGGACGCGGCTGGGCGATTCGCCTGCCGTGGGGCAACCCGACCGAGAAGGCCCGCGCCGAGCGCATCGCCGCCGGTCTTGAAAAGGTCGCCGTGCTGCCCAAACTGAACCTTGCCGGGGTCGCCAAGGTGATCGCCGGCGCGCGTGCCTGCGTGGCGGTGGACACCGGTCTCGGCCACCTCGCCGCGGCGCTGGACGTGCCGTGCATCTCGCTCTACGGGCCGACCCGTCCGGACCGCGTCGGCGCCTATGGCCGCTCGCAGGTCCACCTGTGCGCGAGCGGCCCGGGCGCCGGGCTTGGCGACCGCGACACGCCGTGTTTCGACGGCCTCGATGCCGAGCGCGTCGGTACCGAACTGGAGGCGTTGTTGCTGGCGCCGGAGAGCGTTTTCGAGGATCGCGCCTGATGCAACTGGCTTTTGCCCTCTACAAGTACTTCCCCTTCGGCGGCCTGCAGCGCGACTTCATGCGCATCGCCCTGGAGTGCCAGCGGCGTGGCCACGCCATCCGCGTCTACACGCCGATCTGGGAAGGTGAAGTGCCGCCGGGTTTCGACGTGCGCGTGGCGCCGGTCAAGGCGCTGTTCAACCACCGGCGCAACGAGAAATTCAGTGCCTGGATCGCCGCCGATCTCGTCCGCGATCCGGTGGACCGGCTGATCGGCTTCAACAAGATGCCGAACCTGGACGTCTACTACGCCGCCGACGGCTGCTACGAGGACAAGGCGCAGACCCTGCGCAACCCGCTGTACCGCAAGTGGGGGCGCTACAAGCACTTCGCCGACTACGAGCGGGCGGTGTTCGGCGTCGACGCCAAGACCGAAATCCTGATGATCTCCGAGGTCCAGCAGCCGCTGTTCGTCAAGCATTACGCCACCCCGGCCGAGCGCTTCCACCTGCTGCCGCCGGGCATCGCCGCCGACCGCCGCGCGCCGGCCAATGCCGCCGGGATTCGCGCCGAGTTCCGCCGCGAGTTCAAGCTGGCCGAGGATGACCTGCTGCTGGTGCAGATCGGCTCCGGCTTCAAGACCAAGGGCCTGGACCGCACGCTGAAAGCCGTCGCCGCGCTGCCCCGCGAGCTGAAAAAGCGCACCCGGCTGATCGCCATCGGCCAGGACGACCCCAAGCCGTTCCTGCTGCAGATCGGCGCGCTGGGCATCTCCGAACAGGTGCAGATCCTCAAGGGGCGCAGCGACATCCCGCGCTTCCTGCTCGGCGCCGACCTGCTGATCCATCCGGCCTACAACGAGAACACCGGCACCGTGCTGCTCGAGGCGCTGGTCGCCGGGCTGCCGGTGCTGGTCAGCGCGGTCTGCGGCTACGCCCATTACATCGCCGACGCCGATGCCGGCCGCGTGCTCGCCGAGCCGTTCGAGCAGGCGCAGCTGAACGCGACTCTCGCCGCCATGCTCGCCGACGACGCGGCGCGCGCCGGCTGGTCGCGCAACGGCCTGACCTTCGCCGATTCGGCGGACCTGTATTCGATGCCGGAGCGGGCGGCCGACGTGATTCTCGGGGAGCGGGCATGAGCAGGCTGGTGCTGCGGGACCCCTTCAAGAGCCTCTGGCAGGGCCGCGACGCCTTCGCCGAAGTGGAGAAACTGCAGGGCGAAGTGTTCCGCGAGCTGGAGGCACGCCGCACGCTGCGCACCGAAGTCGACGGTCGCGGCTACTTCGTGAAGATCCACCGCGGCGTCGGCTGGGGCGAGATCTTCAAGAACTGGCTGACCGCCAAGGCGCCGGTGCTGGGCGCCGGCCAGGAATGGGCGGCGATCCAGCGGCTGACCGAGGTCGGCGTGCCGACCATGACTTCGGTGGCGTTCGGCGAGCGTGGCGCCAACCCGGCGACGCAGCATTCCTTCATCGTCACCGAGGAGCTGGCGCCAACCGTCAGCCTGGAAGACTTCTGCCGCGACTGGCCGAGCAATCCGCCGCCGCTGTCGCTCAAGCGCGCGCTGATCGCCGAAGTCGCGCGAATGACCGGCGAGATGCACCGCGCCGGGGTCAACCACCGAGACTGCTACATCTGCCATTTCCTCCTGCACACCGAAAAGCCGCCGGTGGCCGGGGCGTTCAGGCTGTCTGTGATCGACCTGCACCGCGCCCAGGTGCGCGCGCAAACGCCGACCCGCTGGCGCAACAAGGACATCGCCGGGCTGTATTTCTCCGCCCTGGACATCGGCCTGACCCGCCGCGACAAGCTGCGCTTCCTGAAAACCTACTTCGGCAAACCGCTGCGCCAGATCCTCCTCGACGAAGCCGCACTGCTGGCCTGGCTCGAACGCAAGGCCGAGCGTTTGCTGCAGCGCTACCGACGCAAGTACGAGCCGGGGGCTGGCGCATGAGTCGCCCCTTCAATCACCAAGGGACAACATGAATTTCAACGGTCTGCGTGTCGGCATCGTTTCCTTTCCGGCACTGGGTGACGTCACCCTCTACCTGCGTCTGGCCTGGCTGTTTCACCGCGCGGGCGCGCAGGTCAGCTTCTTCAGCAAAACCCTGTATCCGGCGCGGGAGTATTTCGACTGGCTCGACGTGCAACCGGACGACAGCGAGTCGCTCGAGGTGCTGTCGCCGCGCTTCGACCTGCTGATCGCCTGTTTCGAGAAGTGCTACGAGCCGGGCGCGGGCGCACAGGCCTATGCGGCGCTGACCAACGTGGCCTTCGTCACCGCCAAGAAGATCTCCCGGGAGTCCGGCCTGCACGGGCGCGAGGTGATCGTGCGCGGCGAGCGCCTGGCGAGCGCAAGCATCCCGTTCTGCCCCGATTCGCGCGCCGGACAGACCATGGTCGACTGGGTCGACTCCTACGCCAACCAGGTGTACGGGATCTCCCTGGGGCCGGGAGAGCGGGTCATGGGACGCGCGAAAGAACCGGCACCGAGCCGTCGCGTGGTGGTTTTCCCGACCACGCCCAAGGAGAGCAAGAATTACTGGCTGGCCGGTTTCCGCCTGCTGGCACATGCCATCAAGGCGCGTGGCTGGGACGTGGAGTTCGTCTGCATGCCGGACGAGCGCGAGCGGATCAGCGCGGGCATCGGCGATTTTCCGCTGCACACCTTTCCCGACGTCAAGGCGCTGATGGACTACGTCGCCGGCGCCGCGGTGGTGATCAGCAACGACTCCGGCGGAGGTCATCTGGCTTCGATGATGGACATCCCCACGTTCACCATCAGCCGCCGGCGCAAGAACTTCGTCTGGCGCCCCGGCTTCAACCACAAGAACACGGTGCTGTTTCCGCTGTGGCGTTTCAAATGGCTGGGCAACTACGTCTGGCGGCCGTTCGTGCCGGTCTGGCGCATCGCCCGCGATCTCGGTCAGGCGCGCTGATGGCGGGCTGGAAGCTCGACTCGGCGCAGGCCGGCCTGTCGGAGTATTTCGGCAGCCTGGAAGCGGTGTTCGCCCTCAAGGGCGAGCGCCTGACCCGTGACCCGCTGTCCGAGGTGATCCGCGTCGAGATCGATGGCGTGCGATACTACGTCAAACGCTACTGGGGCGCCGGCAAGGGCGTGCGGCGCTTTCTCGGTCGGCCGCGGGTCAAGGCCGAGTGGCAGAACCTCAAGCATTTCGCCCGCTGGGGGATTCCCACTGCGACGGTGGTCGGCTGGGGCCTGGAGCGTAACGGCGGCGCCTTCGTGCGCGGCGCGCTGATCACCCGCGAGCTGCCCAATACCCACGACCTGGCGTGGCTGGCGAACAATCACGATGCCCGCCTGCGCGACCGCAACTGGGTCGATGGCGTCAGCCGCCAGTTGGCCCTGGCGACGCGGATTCTGCACGACCATTCGTTCGCCCATAACGATCTCAAGTGGCGCAACCTGCTGGTCGACGATCGTGGCGAGCTGTTCTTCATCGACTGCCCGGGTGGGACCTTCTGGCGCGGGGCGCTGCTGCGTCGGCGCATCGTCAAGGACCTCGCCTGCCTGGACAAGGTGGCCAAGCACACCCTGTCGCGCGCGCAGCGGCTGCGTTTCTACCTGCAATATGCCGGCAGGACGCAGCTCGCCGAGGGCGACAAGCAACGCATCCGCCAGGTGCTGGCGTATTTCGAGGGCCGCGAGTGAACGATTACCTGTGCGCCGATGACCGTGCCCTGCTCGAGCGGCACGGGCTGGCCAGCTTCGATGCGCTCTGGGCATTGCAGCTGGACGCGGTGGACGCGCCGAACCGCGCCGGCAAGGGCTGGAGCCAGGTCTTCCGGCTGGAGCTGGACGGCCAGGGTTACTACCTCAAGCGCCAGTCAAACTACCTGATGCGCAGCCTTCGCCACCCGTTCGGCGAGCCGAGCTTCGCCCGTGAGTTCCGCAATATCCGGCGCTATCGCGAGCTGGGGATTCCGGCGCTGCAGGCGGCCTTCTTCGGTCAGCGCACGGTGGGCGGCGAGCGCCGCGCGATCCTGCTGACCCGTGCGCTGGATGATCGGCATGACCTTCAGCTCTGGCTGGACGACTGGCAGCAGCAGCCGGCGGAGCAGCGCCGCGCGCTGGTGGCGGCGGTCGGTCAGCTGGCGCGCCGGCTGCACGATGCCGGGCAGAATCACGGCTGCTTCTACCCCAAGCATATTTTCCTGCGCGAGGCCGACGGCTTCGACGCCTGCCTGATCGACCTTGAGAAGACCCGCCCGCTGCGCCGTGGCGAAGGTGACCGGGTGCGCGATCTGGAGCCGCTGTTGCGCCGTGCCGGTGTCTGGCAGGAGTCCGACGTACGCGGCTTCCTCGCCGCCTATCTGCAGCAGCCGGAGCAGAGCGCCGCGGTGGCGCACTGGCTGCCGCTGCTCGCCGCGCGCCAGCGTCGCAAGGAGGCACGCAAGTGAAACTGGCCGAACTGCAGCACACGGGGCGCGCGCCGGCCCTGCCGCTGAACGTCGAGTTCGGCGCGGAGATCCTGAGCATCAGTGCCTGGCTGCGCGTGCTGCCGGGGCAGCGCTATGTCGGGCTGGCGCACTGGCAGGGGCGGGCGGTGCTGGCCAAGCTGCTGGTCGGCGCGAAGGCCGAGCGGCA
>DIEE01000260.1 GCA_002418465.1 Pseudomonas sp. UBA5782
AGGGTGCGCCGCGCGCACCACGGCCTTGGGCTCAGATGCCGCCCAGGCAGAGGTACTTGATCTCCAGGTACTCGTCGAGGCCGTACCTGGAGCCTTCGCGGCCGAGACCGGAGGACTTCATGCCGCCGAACGGCGCGACCTCGGTGGAGATCAGCCCGGTGTTGATGCCGACCATGCCGTATTCCAGCGACTCGGCGACACGGAACACGCGCGACAGGTCGCGGGCATAGAAGTACGCCGCCAGGCCGAACTCGGTGTCGTTGGCCTGGCGCACCACGTCGGCCTCGTCCTCGAAGCGGAACAGCGGCGCCAGCGGGCCGAAGGTTTCCTCGCGGGCCACGTCCATCTGCGCGGTGACGCCGGTGAGGATGGTCGGCTCGAAGAAGTTGCCGCCCAGCGCCTTGCCGCCGGCCAGCACCTGCGCGCCCTTGGCGGTGGCGTCGGCCAGATGGCGCTGCACCTTGGCCACCGCGTTGGCGTCGATCAGCGGACCGGTGGTGACGCCCTCGCGGGTGCCTTCGCCGACCACCAGGCGCGACACGGCAGCCGCCAGCTTGTCGGCGAAGGCGTCGTAGACACCGGCCTGCACATAGATGCGGTTGGCGCAGACGCAGGTCTGCCCGGCGTTGCGGTACTTGGAGATCATCGCGCCCTCGACCGCCGCATCCAGGTCGGCGTCGTCGAAGACGATGAAGGGCGCGTTGCCGCCCAGCTCCAGCGAGAGCTTCTTAAGGGTCGGCGCGCACTGTTCCATCAGCTTGATGCCGACGCCGGTGGAACCGGTGAAGGACAGCTTGCGCACGATCGGGTTGGCGCACAGTTCGGCGCCGACCTCGCGCGAGCGCTGCGCGTCGGCGGTGATCACGCTGAACAGCCCGGCCGGGATGCCCGCGCGCTGCGCCAGCTCGGCCAGCGCCAGGGCGCTGAACGGCGTCTGCGGCGCCGGCTTGAGCACCATCGCGCAGCCCGCGGCCAGCGCCGGGCCTACCTTGCGGGTGATCATCGCCGNNACTCGGCGGTCATCAGGCGCGCCAGGTCTTCCTGGTTTTCCAGCATCAGCTCGCCCCAGCGGCGCAGCTTCAGCGAGCGTTCCTTGGCGGTGAGCTTGCGCCAGGCCGGTTGCGCGGCCTGGGCGGCGAGGATCGCGCGGCGGGTCTCGGCGCCGCCCATGTTCGGCACCGAACCCACCAGCGAGGCATCCGCCGGGTTGAGGATTTCGGTGCGCTCGCCGGCGTCGGCTTCGCACCATTCGCCGTTCAGGTAGGCCTGCTGACGCAGCAGGCCGGAGTCGTTGAGTTGCATGCGATTTCTCCGTAGAGGCTCAGGCTCAGTGGCTCTGGACCGGGATGGCGTGCGGCGGCTCGGCGGTGTCGGCATCCGGCAGCGGCGAGGTGTCGAGGTCGGCGCTGCCGAGGTCCTTGGCGAAGGTGCCGTCGTTCTCGCCGGTGAAGAAGTGGCGGCCGTAGATCAGCAGACAGAGCACGATGCCGATGGCGAAGGCCCAGCTGGCGCCCTTGATCGCGAGAACGGCGGCGATCACCCCGGCGATGCCCAGGTCACGCTGGCTGCGCGCTTCCATGATGCCCAGGCGCACGCTGACGTAACCCTGGATCAGCAGGGTCAGCGCCAGGGCGACGCCGAGGATCGGCTGCACCAGGGTCACCACCGGCAACAGCAGCAGGCCGGTGTTGGTACCCCAGCGGAACGAGCCGCAGCCGCCGTAGATCGACTTCATCGCCTTCGGCCCGCCCTTGAAGCGCTCGGTGATCACCACCAGCATGGCCGCCCATTTCGGGCCGCACATGGCCACGTCCGGGCCGATCACGCTCATCAGCGCGTTGCGCGCGCCGAAGATCAGGTGCGAGCGGTTGGCGTCGTAGTCGACCTTTTCCTCGTTGCGGCTGCGCTCGGCGTCGTCCAGCAGGGCCTTGGCCGAGAGCACGTCGCCGAAGACGATGATGTACACCGCCAGCACGGTGGGAATGGTGGTGATGAACATGCCCAGCGAGGGCATGCCCAGGCCGAAGACGGTGTATTCGTTCCACAGGGTGACGAAGTCCGGCTTGCTCAGGCCCCACTGGATCTGCGGCCAGTGCGCTTCACCGAACAGCGGCGCGACGACCACCGCGAGCAGGATGATCGGCAGGATGCCGAGCTTGGCGAAGTTCCACCAGAAGACGTTGCGCACCTTCAGCTTCTGGAAGTGCTGGGAAAAGATCAGGTAGAAGGCGACGCCGATGGCGATCGAGATGGTCCACGGGAAGGCGTCGAACTTGCCGCCAACGGCGAACACCGAGGTCACCGCGGAGAGGCCGGCGCCGATGATGATCCCCGACTTGATCGCCGCCGGGATGAAGCCGATCACCTTGCTCGCCATGCCGGTGGCGCCGAGCCCTATCGAGAGCAGCCCGAGCATCATCTGGAAGGCGATCAGCGCATGCACGCGCTCCGGGCCCATCGGGAACTGCGCGCAGAAGGCCATCAGCAGCGGCACGGCCGGGGTGATCCAGCCCGGCACCACGGGGTCGCCGAGCAGGTGGTGGAGCAGGTACAGCAGGCCGTTGAGCATGACCACCGCCAGCGCCGCCTCGAACGGCATGCCGAGCATTTCGGTCATCAGCGGGATCGCCGCCAGGTCGACCGCGCACATCAGCAGGCCCTGGAGGTAGTCCGGCATCTCGAACTTGTAGTGAATGAACGGCAAGCGGACCTTGAACGGCCCGAGCGGGATGTACGGCGACTCGGTCAGATTGTTCTGCGAGGACATGGGAACACCTTGTTATTGATTATTGGCAAGTGCTTGACCACACCGCGGCGGAGCGAACCGGCGCGGTGCTGTAACGGTTATCGGTGGATCAGTAGGCGGCGCGGTAGATCTGCTCGATGTCGCGGGCGTTGAACTTGCGCGGGTTGTTGCGCATCAGCCGGTCGATCTTGCTGGCCTCCTCGGCCATCTGCGGGATCGCGTCCTCGGGTACGCCGAAGGCCCGCATGCCCTTGGGAATCTCCACCGCGGCGCACAGCGCGGCCATCGCCTGCACCGCGCGCTCGGCGGCGTCGAGGTCGGACAGCCCGGCCACCGGCTCGCCCATGGCTTCGGCGATGTCGCGGAAGCGCTCGACGCAGGCCAGCTTGTTCCAGGCCATCACGTAGGGCAGCAGCAGCGCGTTGCTCACGCCGTGGGCGATGTTGAAGCGGCCGCCCAGCGGATAGGCCAGCGCATGTACGGCGCCGACGCCGGCGTTGCCGAAGGCCATCCCGGCCATCAGGCTGGCGGTGGCCATGTCTTCGCGGGCCTGGATGTCGTTGGGGTTGGCGTAGGCCTTGGGCAGCGACTTGGCGATCAGCCTGATCGCGCCGATGGCCAGCGAATCGGTGATCGGCGAGGCGTTCAGCGACAGGTACGACTCGATCGCATGCACCAGCGCATCGACGCCGCTGGCGGCGGTGACGCCGCGCGGGCAGGTCAGGGTCATCAGCGGGCTGACCAGCGCCACGTCGGGCAGCAGGTAGTCGGAGACGATGCCTTTCTTCAACTGCGCTTCCTTGTCGGAGAGGATCGCCACGTTGGTGACTTCCGAGCCGGTGCCGGCGGTGGTCGGGATGGCGATCAGCGGCGGGCCCTTGCGCTTCACCTGGTCGACGCCGAACAGCTCTTCCAGCTTGCCCTCGTGGCCGGCGTAGGCGGCGACGCTCTTGGCGATGTCGATGGCGCTGCCACCGCCGACGCCGATCAGCCCGTCGTGCCCGCCCTGGCGATAGGCGCCGGTGCAGTCTTCGACGATGGCGATTTCCGGCTCCGGCTTGACCTGATCGAAGATGCCGTAGGCGCGCCCGCCGAGCTGGCTGAGCACCTGGTCGACGGTGCCCGACTGCACGAGGATGGCGTCGGTGACGATCAGCGGGTTGCGGATGTTCAGGCGGGTCAGTTCGGCATCCAGCTGCTCGACGGCGGAGCGCCCGGTCAGCAGCTTGTTGGCGATCTTGAAAGCGGCGATGGTCATCGGCTTCACCTTGTTGTTTGTTATGGGAGGTGGACGCCGAGCATTGCCAAAGCTGTGCCAAATTGTCGCAGACCGCGACGCGCCTGGCGCGCAGCCTGCTCAAGGCCCTCACGAACGCAGGGAAATGATTGGTTTTCTAATCAACCCAAGCGGCCCTGATTGGAAATCTAATCGCTGCGCTCCCAGCGTTTCATCTTCTGCACCACCGTCGCCTGGCTCACGCCGAGGGCCTTGGCTGCCAGCCGGGTGGTCTTGTGCCGCTGCAGTGCCTGGCGGATCGCCAGGCGTTCGGCGCGCTCGACGATGCGCCGCAGGTCGAGGTCGGCGCCCTCCACCGGCAGCAGCCCGGCGCGGCACTCCTCCGGCAGGTCGAGGGTTTCGATGCGCGTGCCGGCGCAGGTCACCACCAGCCGTTCGACGATATTGATCAGCTCGCGGATGTTCCCCGGCCAGGGGTAGTCGAGCAGCAGGTCGACCGCCTCCAGGCTCCACTGCAGCTCGCGCCGATGCCGGGTGTTGAAGTGCGCCAGGTAGTAGTCGAGCAGCGGGCGGATCTCCTCGCGACGCTCGCGCAGCGGCGGAATGCCGATGGGCACCACGTTGAGCCGGTAGAACAGGTCGGCGCGAAAACCGCCCTCGGCCACCATCCGCCGCAGGTCGCGGTGGGTGGCGGTGATCACGCGCACGTCGACTTCCTTCAGCTCCAGGCCGCCGACCGGGATGAAACGGTTTTCCTCCAGTACCTTGAGCAGCTTCACCTGCAGCGCCAGTGGCAGGTCGCCGATCTCGTCGAGGAACAGCGTGCCGCCGTTGGCCAGCTCCAGCAGGCCGCGCTTGCCCTTGGCCGAGGCGCCGGTGAAGGCGCCGGGCGCGTAGCCGAACAGCTCGGCCTCGACCAGGTGCTCGGGCAGCGCGCCGCAGTTCAGCGAAAGGAAGGGCTCGCCGGCGCGCGCGCTGGCGTTGTGTATGAACTGCGCGACCAGCGTCTTGCCGACCCCGGTCTCGCCCTGCAGCAGCACCTTGACGTCACTCGCGGCGACCTGCCGGGCCAGGGCGAAGACCGCGCCGGAGACCTCCTGGCTGGCTACCAGCGGCGAGTGCAGCAGGTCGTCGCGCGGGCCGGCGTGCAGCTGCGCGGTGCTGCTGCGCAATTGCTTGAGCTGCTGCAGCTCGTCGCGCTCGTGCTTCATGCGCAGCAGCTCGGTCATGTCGCGCACCGCGCTGACCACGTAGCGGATGCGCCGGTCGGCCTCGAGGATCGGCGAGGCGCTGACCAGCAGCTGCTTGCCGTTGCCCAGGCTCTGCATCACCGAGAACGGCTTGCCTTCCTTGAGCACGCGCAGCGAGGCTGATTGCGAGATCACCCCTTCGCGCACCAGGTCCTGCATGTTGCGCCCGACCAGCTCGTCGCTGCGCAGCCCGGTCAGGCGCTGGTAGGCGCGGTTGATCTTCAGCGTGGTGCCGGCGGCGTCGGTGATGTAGACGCCGTCGTGCAGGGCGTCAAGCAATTCTTCGAAACTGGGATCGTTGAGGTCCATGCGGCCTCTCCTGCCGAGCGGGCGGAAAAGCCGCAGAGTGTACCGGCCGGCGCGGGGCGTGCGCACACGGCGCGCGCGGCGCACACCCGCTCGCGCCGTGACCC
>DIEE01000163.1 GCA_002418465.1 Pseudomonas sp. UBA5782
CCGCCGGTGCCGCCCGCTACGGCGTCCAGCGCCGGGTCGTCGGCACGCGCCTCGGAAATCAGCACGGCATTGGGATTCAGGCGGGGATCGGCGTCGAACATGCCGTCGCGATCGGTGAGGATCACCAGCAGGTCGGCCTCGACCAGGTTGGCCACCAACGCAGCCAGGGTGTCGTTGTCACCGAAGCGGATTTCGTCGGTGACCACCGTGTCGTTCTCGTTGATCACCGGTATCACGTCGAGATCGACCAGGGTGCGCAGGGTGCTGCGCGCATTCAGGTAGCGCTTGCGGTCGGAAAGGTCGTCATGCGTCAGCAGGATCTGCGCGGTCTGCCGCTCGTGCTCGGCGAAACTCGACTCCCAGGCACGAATCAGGCTCATCTGCCCCACCGCGGCGGCCGCCTGCAGCTCGTTCATGGCCTTGGGCCGGGCCGTCCAGCCGAGCCGACTCATGCCCGCCGCCACTGCGCCGGAAGACACCAGCACCAGCTCCACGCCCGCCGCGCGCAGCGCGACCATCTGCTCGACCCACACCGCCATGGCCGCACGATCCAGCCCGCGCCCGTCAGCGGTCAGCAGTGCGCTGCCGATCTTCACCACCCAGCGCTGCGCGCCGGTCACCTTGTCCCGCATGATTCCATCCCAGTCCAGATGCAAACAGCGGGAAGGACCGGCCGTCCCGCTCCTGAGCGCCCTCAGCGCACGTAGAAGATTTCCGGCCCGTCGCCGTCATCCTCGTCATCATCGAAGTCGTCTTCGTCCTCGACGGTGTCGGCGCTCTTCAGCCCGGCACGGCGCAGCGCACGCTGATCGTCCAGCGCCTGCAGTCGCGCACGCGCCTCGTCCTCGATGCGCTGATCCAGCTCGGCCAGCGCCTCGGCATACTCGGGCTCCTCGGCCAGGCGCACGGTGCGCTCGTCGAGGTAACGCATGATGTCCTGGCTGAGCGCCTCGGTGCCTTCGCGCTCCAGTGCGGAAATCACGTACACCGGGCCTTTCCAGTCGAGCCGCTCGACCACCGCCTTGAGGCGCGCCTCGTGCTCTTCCTCGAGGATCTGGTCGGCCTTGTTCAGCACCAGCCAGCGATCACGCTCAGCCAGCGACGGGCTGAATTTCTCCAGCTCGTGAATGATCACCGCGGCCGCCTCGGCCGGATCGCTCTCGTCCAGCGGCGCCATGTCCACCAGATGCAGCAGTAGGCGCGTACGCGCCAGGTGCTTGAGGAAGCGGATACCGAGACCGGCACCTTCGGCGGCACCCTCGATCAGGCCGGGGATGTCGGCGATGACGAAGCTCTTGTAGCGACCGACGCTGACCACGCCCAGGTTCGGCACCAGCGTGGTGAAGGGGTAATCCGCCACCTTGGGCTTGGCCGCCGATACCGAGCGGATGAAGGTGCTCTTGCCGGCATTCGGCAGGCCAAGCAGACCGACATCGGCGAGCACCTTCAGCTCCAGCTTGAGGTCGCGCATCTCGCCCGGCTTGCCCGGCGAGGTCTGCCGCGGCGCGCGGTTGGTGCTCGACTTGAAGCGTGTGTTGCCCAGGCCGTGCCAGCCACCCTGAGCCACCAGCAGCCGCTGGCCGGCCTTGGTCAGGTCGCCGATGATCTCCTGGGTATTGGCATCGATGACCGTGGTGCCAACCGGAACCGGCAGCACCAGATCGTCGCCCTTGTGCCCGGTGCAGTCCTTGCTGCCGCCGTTCTCGCCGCGCTGCGCGTCGAAGCGACGGGTATAGCGGTAGTCGACCAGGGTGTTGAGATTCTCGTCGGCTTCCATATAGATGGAGCCGCCGTCACCGCCGTCGCCGCCGTTGGGGCCACCCTTTTCGATGAATTTTTCCCGACGGAAGCTCATCAAGCCATTGCCGCCGTCACCTGCTTTTACAACGATCGATACTTCATCGACGAATTTCATGGAACGCCTCCCGCCCTCGGGCGGGCTGAAAAAAACGATAGGATACAGAAACGAAAAAGCCCCGTCGCAAGACAGGGCTTCTTCAGCAACGCCGCGATCAGGCCGCGACGACGCTCACGTAGCGACGGCCGAACGCGCCCTTCACTTCGAACTTGACCACGCCGGCCACTTTCGCGAACAGGGTGTGGTCCTTGCCCATGCCAACGCCATAACCGGCGTGGAACTGGGTACCGCGCTGACGCACGATGATGTTACCGGCCTTGATGACCTGGCCGCCGAACAGCTTAACGCCAAGGCGTTTGCTTTCTGAGTCGCGACCGTTGCGGGTAGAACCGCCAGCTTTTTTGTGTGCCATGAGTCATAGCCTCCTAAAAGGGATCAGGCCTGGATGCCAGTGATCTTGATTTCGGTGAACCACTGACGGTGGCCCTGACGTTTCATGTGGTGCTTACGACGACGGAACTTGATGATGCGGATCTTGTCGTGACGGCCTTGGGAGACCACTTCGGCAACGACCTTGGCACCGTCGACGACCGGCGCACCGATGGTGACGTCGTCACCATTGCCGATCAGCAGAACGCGATCGAAAGTCACGGACTCGCCAGTGGCGATTTCCAGTTTCTCGATCTTGAGGAATTCACCTTCGGCGACTTTGTATTGCTTGCCACCGGTAACGATTACAGCGTACATGGAATATCTCCGTTGATCCTGCTCACCCAGCGCTTTGTAGGAAGAGTTGGCGGCTGGCATGGCTGCCTGGGGCCGGATAGACACCAGGCAATTGCGTAAGGCAGGGAAATGCCCAGGGAAGTTCGGGGTGCGCGATTGTACGCAAGCCAGGTTGTACGCGCAAGCACCGTCCGGCCTCGCCTTGACAGTGCCGGACCCGGCCCCTAGCATGCCGCGCATCCCATAGGAGTACGACTCGCCAATGCAACCCCAGGCCTTCTATAACGTGGTGGCGGACGACTTTACCGCTGTCGACGGAATCATCCGTAAACAGCTCAGCTCCCGCGTTCCCCTGGTGGAAAAGATCGGCGACTACATCATCTCCGCGGGCGGCAAACGCATGCGTCCACTGCTGGTGCTGCTGTCCGGCAAGGCCCTCGGCCTGGAGGGCGACTCGCTGCGCCTGCTGGCGGCCACCATCGAATTCCTGCACACCTCGACCCTGCTGCACGACGACGTCGTCGACATGTCCGGCATGCGCCGTGGCCGCTCCACCGCCAACGCCAAGTGGGGCAACGCGCCCAGCGTACTGGTCGGCGACTTCCTTTATGCACGCTCCTTCGAAATGATGGTGGAGCTGGGCTCGATGCCGGTGATGCGCATCATCTCCCAGGCGACCCGCGTGATCGCCGAGGGCGAAGTGCTGCAGTTGTCGAAGATTCGCGACGCCAGCACCACCGAAGAAACCTACATGGAGGTCATCCGCGGCAAGACCGCGATGCTCTTCGAAGCCTCGACCCACAGCGCGGCCGCACTGGCCGAGGCTGGCGTCGAGCAACGCGAGGCGCTGCAGACCTTCGGCGACCAGTTGGGCATCGCCTTCCAGCTGGTCGACGACCTGCTCGACTATAAAGGTGACGCAGAAACCCTCGGCAAGAACGTCGGCGACGACCTCGCCGAAGGCAAGCCGACGCTGCCGCTGATCTACACCCTGCGCGAAGGTACGCCCGAGCAGGCCGCGCTGGTACGCCACGCGATCCAGAAAGGCGGCATCGAAGACCTCGACAGCATCCGTATCGCGGTCGAAGCTTCGGGTGCGCTCGATTACACCGCGCGCCTCGCCCGCGAACATGCTGATCGCGCCATCGCCTGCCTCGAAGCGCTGCCCGCCAGCGTCTACCGTGACGCCCTGGTCGAACTGACCCGCTTCGCCGTCGCCCGCACCCACTGAGCGAACCCAAAAGCCGTTGTCCTGCGCCATCGCGCCCGCCTGCCGGGGCGCGACATCCGGAAGCAGGCGGGTCAACGCGCGCCCGCAGAGGGCTCGCAGCGCACTCGTCGCCGATTGTGAAATAGCCGCTTGCTATTCCTGTAATAAGAATTATTCTCATCTCTAGCCACTTACCGGAGATGAACCCATGACCTATCTGATCGATGCCTGGCTGGAACGCCCGCACCCCTATCTGCGCATCCTGCATCGGGAAACCGGGGAAGTCTGCGCGGTACTGGAAGAGGAAGCGCTGGACGAATTGCGCGACCAGGGCGATCTCGACCTTGCAGGGCTGAATTCCTGCGAGCCGGTGATCGTCAAGGAGCTGGTGCGCAACCTGTTTCTGTTCTGCTATGCGCGGGCATTGCGCCCGAACAGCGAGCTGAACTGCGCCAGCTGCGGCAAGCGGCCATGCAGGGAATCCGAAGGCCCGCTGCTGAGCCGCCTCCCCGCCTGAGCGAAGACCGCCGCAAGACGGTCTTCGGCAAGGCGTTTTCAGAGGATGTCGAGCAGCTCGACGTCGAATACCAGCACGCTGTGCGGCGGAATGCTGCCCGCCGCCTGGCCGCCATAGGCCAGCTCGCTCGGCACGTGCAGGCGCCACTTGCTGCCGGTGCCCATCAGTTGCAGCGCTTCGGTCCAGCCGGCGATCACGCCGCCCACCGGGAATTCGGCCGGCTCGCCGCGCGAGTAGGAGCTGTCGAACACGCTGCCGTCGATCAGGGTGCCATGGTAATGGGTGCGAACGCTGTCTTCACGGGTCGGCTTGGCGCCCTCGCCTGCCGTCAGCACTTCGTACTGCAGGCCGGACGGCAGCGTGGTCACGCCTTCGCGCTTGGCGTTTTCCGCCAGGTAGGCGCGCCCTTCGCCGGCGGCGGCATCGGCCTTGGCCTGCGCTTCGGCCTGCATGCGCTCGCGGATCACCTTGAAGCTCGACGCCATTGCGGTCTGGTCGACACGGCTCGGCTGACCGGCGAAGGCGTCGGTGAGACCGGCGAGCACGGCATCGATGCTCACGCCGGGCGGCGGGTTGTCGCGCAGCTGGTCGCCGAGCTGGCGGCCGATGCCGTAGCTGACGCGGGTTTCGTCGCTGTTCAGGTCCACTGTGCTCATCTGCTGTCTCCTAGAAAAAAAGGCCCGCAGACTACCACACCTGCCGCGCGCTCAGCCGTCGAAGGCGCGGGTGCTGACCTTCACCTTGAGCGGCGACTCACTGCGCGGCGCCATGCCGACCATTTCTTCGTGGGCGGAAAACTGCACCAGATACAACGGCAGTTCGGGTACCTCGCGCAGCACGAAGCGCGCGTGCTCCAGAGAACGCAGGTGCAGCACCCCCGCCCTCTCGTCCTCGAGGCGCGCGCTACCATCGGCGGTGAGGGCCTGCAGGACGTAGAAACCGCCCTCGAGCGAGAGCAGGTTCAGCTCGTGGATATTGCCGGCCAGCGCCAGCTGCTGCAGTTGGGCGAGGGTCATCGCGGTCTCCGGCAGGATGGATCGATTGCCATGAGACCGAAGAAATCAGTGTTTGGTCAGCTTGTCCAGGTAACCCATGGCGAACGCCGACACCACGAAGGTCATGTGGATCACCACGTACCAGAGCAGTTTTTCGTTGTCGATCTTCTGCGCGTCCATGAACACACGCAGCAGGTGGATCGAGGAAATCGCCACGATAGAGGCCGCCACCTTCATCTTCAGCGAGCTGGAATCCATCTTGCCCAGCCAGTCGAGCTTCTCCTTGCCCTCGTCGATGTCTAGCTGCGAGACGAAGTTCTCGTAGCCGGAGATCATCACCATGACGATCAGGCCGCCGACCAGCGCCATGTCGATCAGCGACAGCAGCACCAGGATCAGATCGGACTCGGCCTTCTCGAAGACGTGCGGGAGGATGTGATAAACCTCCTGGAAGAACTTCAGGCACAGCGCCAGCAGGGCGAACGACAGGCCGAAGTAGATCGGCGCCAGCAGCCAGCGCGTGGCGTACATGGCATTTTCGAAAAAGCGTTCCATGGTGTTATCAGCTCCGCGAAAAATGCCGCGAGTATACCCAGCGAGGCGCGACCGACAAGGCGGCCTGGAGCGAAAAGAATGTCACGCAGGATGTCCTCGCCGAGCGGGCGCGCAGGCGCACGCAGCCCTGAACCGGCGCCGAGCGACGGTTCGAGCTCGGGCGAAACTCAGCTTTCCGGCTGGAGGGCGTAGCTGCCGATAGGCGGGCGGCGCGATTGGTTCAGCTTGCGCAGCTCGCCGTGCAGATGCAGGCACCAGGTCTGCGGCTCGTCGCACTGCGCGTAGCCCTGCGCCGCGAGGCACTCGGCGATCGCATCGAGCACACCTTCGGCGACGAAAGGCCCGTGAAACGGGCCCTGCACCTTGATGGCGGAAGGTTGCGAGCCGGACATGCCGGCCGCGCAGAGAAGCGTCCAAAGCCCGTTATCGCCGCTCAGCGGGCGAATCATGCACTCGATGCGGGTGGTCATCCCCAGGCATTCACGGGTAAGGCAGAGGGTGCGCGACATGGCGGCGTTCCTCGCTGGTCCTTTGATCCGCCAAACACCGCTCGCGGTGACGTCATGGCGCGGAATCGGCCCGCCGCACGTGGACGGACCATTAAATGAGGCGACGGCGGACAGGGTCCACCGCCGCTTCATCCGTTGTGACCAGCAATTTCGCTGAGCATTCCCCGCAGCGCTCGACCGTCGATCAGCCTTGCGTCGGCTTGTCCTTTTCCGCCGCGTCCTTGCCGTCTTCCTCCATGCCCATCTCGGCGATCTCGCGCAGCCGCTGCACCACCCGCGCGTTGACGCTGCCGGCCGGGAAGCGCCCGCGCTCGTCCGGCGAGCCGGCCGGTTCGCCGAGCAGCAGGCTCAGCGCCTCGTCGACATGGCGCACCGCGTATACGTTGAACTGCCCGGCGCGCACCGCCTGCAGCACGCGCTCGTCGAGCATCAGCGTGGCGATGTTGGCGTAGGGAATGATCGCGCCCTGCTCGCCGGTCAGCCCGCGCGCCTCGCAGAGACGGAAGAAGCCTTCGATCTTCTCGTTGACCCCGCCGACCGCCTGCACCTCGCCGAACTGGTTTATCGAGCCGGTGATGGCGAAGCACTGCTTGAGCGGCGTGCGCGAGAGCGCCGAGATCAGCGTGCAGACCTCGCCGAGCGAGGCGCTGTCGCCGTCGACATAGCCGTAGGACTGCTCCAGGGCGATGCTCGCGGATATCTCCAGCGGGAATTCCTGGGCGTAGCGGCTGCCGAGGTACCCGGTGAGGATCATCACGCCCTTGGAGTGGATAGGCTGGCCGAGGTTGACCTCGCGCTCAATGTCGACGATGCCGCTGCCGCCCGGATAGACGGTGGCGGAAATCCGCGCCGGCACGCCGAACGCCGAATCGCCGACCTCCAGCACCGTGAGCCCGTTGCACTTGCCGATGGCCGCGCCTTCGGTGTCGATGAGGATGATCCCGGCAAGCATGTCGTCGAGAATCCGCGCCGAAACCCGCCCGGTGCGCGTGGCCTTGGCGCGCAGCGCGCGCTCGATGTGCCCAGCGTCGGTGGTCGCCTCACCGGCCAGTTGGCGGATGAAGTCGGCCTCGCTGACCAGCTGGAACAGGTCGCCGATCTTCGCCGAGAGCCGCCCCTGATGCTCGGCGAGGCGCGCACTGTAGGTCGCCAGGCGCGCGACGGCGGCGGCGGTCAACGGCGCCAGGCCTTCTTCCGAGGTGCGCGTCTTGAGCAACTGGGCGAACTGCTCGAGGCTTTCGTCGGCGAGCATGATGTCCTCGTCGAAGTCGACCAGCACGCGGAACATCTCCTGGAAGTCCGGATCGACGTCCTGCAGCGTGTAGTAGAGCTGGCGCGAACCGATGATGATCACCTTGAGTTGCAGCGGAATCACCTGCGGCGCCAGGGTCACGGTGGCCAGCCGGCCAAGCTCGGCCAGCGGCGATTCCATCTTCAACTGGCGCGAATGCATGGCGCGCTTCAGCGCCTCCCAGACGAACGGCTCGCTGAGCATCTTCTCCGCTTCCAGCACCAGGAAACCGCCGTTGGCGCGGTGCAGCGCGCCCGGTCGCAGCTGGCGATAGCTGGTGTAGAGCGCGCCCTGGTCGGTGCCGTACTCGATGCGGCCGAACAGGTTGTCGTAGGTCGGATGCGGCTCGAACACCACCGGCGCGCCGCCCTTGGCGTGATGCGCCACCACCAGGCTGGGGCTGTACTGGTCTTCCAGACCCTGACGGCGCTGGGCGTCGGTGCGGTTGTCGTCGATCAGTTGATCGACCACGGTTTTCAGCAGGTCGACCTGCATCGCCTGCAGATAGGCACAGACGCCGGCGTTCTCGGCGTACTTTTCCGACAGCGGCGAGAGCACCGGCTGCAGCGCGAGGGTGATGGTTTCCTCGTTGAGCTGGCGCAGCTGATTGCTCGATTCGCGCTTCCACTGCGGCAGGCTGGCGAGTTCCTCGTTGAGGCGCTCCTCCAGCTCGGAGATGTCCTGGTGATAGCGCTCGCGCTCGGCTTCCGGCAGCTGGGCGAATTCCGCCTCGTCCAGCGCCTTGCCTTCCTTCATCGGGGTGAAGGCGATGTTGGTGCTGTCGCGATAGAGGGCGATCTCCTTTTCCAGCGAGAGCCGCTCGATGACGTCCAGCGCGCGGTCGTAGCGCTGGTTGAAGGCGCGGTCGATGGCGCTCTTCTTCTGCTGGTAGGCCGGGTGTTCGAACACCGCCGGGAAGGTTGCCAGCAGGTTGTCGATCAATTGGTCCAGGTCGCCGATGAAGGCATCCGCGCTGCCCGGCGGCAACTGCAGCACGCGCGGTTCGCGCGGCTCGTCGAAATGGTTGACGTAGACCCAGTCGGCCGGCGTCTCCAGGCGCTTGGCCTCGGCTTTCAGGTAACGCTGGACGAAGGAGAAGCGACCGGTGCCAGGCTCGCCCATGACGAACACGTTGTAGCCGGCGCGCGGCATGGCGACGCCGAATTGCAGTGCCTCGACGGCACGTTCCTGACCGAGCACGCCACGGAAGGGCTCCAGATCATCGGTGGTGGTGAAGTTGAACTGATCGGGGGCGAAGGGACGGGTAAGCGCATCGGGAGCCAGACGCAGCACGGCAGCGAAGGGTTGGGGCATCGGAAATCCTTGCTTCGGGCGGCGAACGCCGCAGGGGATGACGTCCGCATTCTGGCGCCGTGCCGACGACACTGGCAAGGCGTTCACCACATTGCCGTTCGTTCTGCAGATATCTGCGCGACGACGGAACCGAAGCGCTGAACTACCCTCAAAACCGTGCGATTCGGTCGGTCATGCCGACAGTTCCGTAGCACCGCACGGCTGGAAGGTCGCGTTCTGCGTCGTACCGATCGAGCCGCGCGGCAAACACGTTCCATTTTCCAGGTACGGTAGAGAGAATAACTATGAAAAGAATCCTGCTCGGTAGTCTGTTCGCCGCGGTTTCCTTCAACGCCCTGGCCGAAGCGCCCGGCGGCCCGAATTGCGGCTGGGGCAACATGCTCTTCGAGGGCCAGCGCGGCACGCCTTCGCACATCGTCGCATCGATCACCAACGGCACCTCGGGCAACGCCACCTTCGGCATGACCTCGGGTACCAACGGCTGCTCCACCGATGGCAAGCTGACCTACGGCGGCAAGTCGCTGATCGCCCTGAGCGGCATGCTCGACGAAGTCTCCGAGGACATGGCCAAGGGTGAAGGCGAAGCGCTGACCAGCTATGCCGTGGTACTCGGCATCAAGCCGGAGGATCGCGCCTACTTCTCCAGCGTCACCCACCAGCACTTCAACCAGATCTTCAGCAACGCCAACGCGACGGCCGCGGATGTCCATGCGGCCACCCTGGAAGTCATGAAGAACGACGCCCGCCTCTCCAAGTACGTGGTCGAACAGGCCTGACGCCCGCCCCGCCCGCCCGTTCGGGCGGGCTCTCTTTCCAGACAGGAAGTCGGATGCGCAAAACCCTGCTGTCGAGCCTGCTGCTGTGCCTCTGTGCGCCCCTTGCCCTCGCTGCTCCGAAGATCGCCGCCGAACGCCTGGCCACCCTGGCGCTGGATGACTACTGGCTGGCCCTGGGTCACTACGAACGCAAGACGCTGGGTGGCTGGCGCAGCTATGTCGATGACGAGGACTTCTTCCTCGCCGCCGATGGCGAACACGATCCGCAGGCGGAACTGCGCGCCACCCTGGACGCGCTCTATCAGCCCGTCTCGAGCGGCGACCGGCATGCCCAGTGCCGCTACCCGGCGCGCACCCGCTGGCTGCAGGAAAAGCTGCATCTCGACGACCTGCCGCAGCCGGCCTGCAGTGAGTTCCGCAACTGGTATGCCGACGTGGCGCCGCATAGTGCGGTGCTGGTGTTCCCCGCGGCGTACCTGAACAGCCCGTCCTCGATGTTCGGCCACACCCTGCTGCGCATCGACCCCGAGGGCGTCGACGACCAGGGCAGTCCGCTACTCAGCTACGCACTCAACTTCGGCGCGATGATCGAGGGCATGGACAACAGCATCCTCTATGCCTGGAAAGGCCTGGCCGGGGGTTATCCGGGGCTGTTCTCCCTGGTGCCGTACCGCGAGAAGCTCAGCGAGTACAACCGCCTGGAGAACCGCGACCTCTGGGAATACCGGCTGAACCTGACGCCACAGGAAACCGCGCGGATGGTCGAACACGTCTGGGAACTCAACCAGATCCGCTTCGACTACTACTTCTTCGACGAGAACTGCTCCTACCGCCTGCTCGAACTGCTCCAGGTGGCGCGCCCCGGCCTGCAACTGACGGATCAGTTCCCGCTCACCGCGATCCCCACCGACACCGTGCGCGCGGTGAAGGAAGCCGGTCTGGTCGAACGCATCGACTATCGCCCTTCGCGGGAGAAGGAACTGCTGGCGCGCGCCGAGCCGTTGTCGGATGAGGAGCAGGAATGGGCACTGCGCCTGGCCGATGACGAGAAGCGCCTCGACGACGCGCAGTTCGGCGCCCTGCCCGCCGAGCGCCGCGCGCTGATCCAGGACGCCGCGTTCCGCCTGGTCCGCTACCGCGCCACTGGCGAGGAGCGCGACAGCGTCGGCGCCGCGCGCAGTTACGCGCTGCTCAGGGCGATCAACCGCAATCCACCGCCGGCGCTGGTGCTGGAACGCCCCGGCTTGCCGGAGACCGGCCACGAATCGCGCACTTGGCAGCTCGGCGCCGGCAGCCGCGACGGCGAGGCCTTCGCCGAATACGGCCTGCGCATGGCCTACCACGACCTCAACGACAACGGCCTGGGCTTCCCGATCGGCGCGCAGATCGAGATTCTCGACCTGCGCGTGCGCCAATACGAGGACGAGCGCTGGCAGCTGCAGCGCCTGGACCTGGCCAGCATCCGCTCGCTGACGCCGCGCAATCGCCTGCTGCAGCCACTCTCCTGGCAGGTGTCCACCGGCCTGGAACGGGTCGCCGGGCGCGACGGCAAGCAGACCCTGGTGCGCCAGCTGAACGGCGGCGTGGGCGGCAGCTGGACGCTGGGCGAGGACCTGCTCGGCTTCGCCCTGGCCACCACGCGACTGGAGAACAACCCGGACTTCGCCGGCTTCATCGCCCCGGCGCTGGGCTTCGACACCGGCCTGCTGTGGCGCAACGCGCTGGGCAACCTGAGCCTGGAAGCGCGTGGCGATTACTTCCACAACGGCGAGGCGCGCCGGGCGCTGTCGCTCAACCAGCAATGGGAGCTGTCACGCAACCTCGGCCTGCGCCTCAGCGCGCAACGCGACTTCAGCCATTTCGACCGCCCGCGCAACGAGCTGATGCTGGAGCTGCGCTGGTACCACTACTGACCGGCGCCGCAACTCGTCACGCTCGCCTCACGCGTTCTTGACGAATTTCTCACCCGCTGCCGCCGACGATGCCGCCCGCCCGTCGACCTTTTTGCGACGGCGCCGGAGGCCATCGTGCGTCATCTTCTACTCATCGGCTCGCTGCTCCTGGCGGGCTGCCAGACCACCCATGAACAATTGCTCGCCGAGGGCTATCCGCCGGCCTTCGCCGACGGCTTTCAGGACGGCTGCAGCAGCGGCCGGCAGGCGGCCGGGGCGATCAGCGGGCAGTTCCGCAAGGACGTGCCGCGCTTCCTCGCCGACGCCACCTATGCCACCGGCTGGTCCGACGGGTTCAACCAGTGCCACGCGCAGCGGGTCAGCGAACAGCGCCAGGACACACTCGACCTGATCGGCAGCGATCGCGACCGCGAATGGGAACAGCACAAGACCCAGGCGATGGGCAAGGCGCTGCGCCGCGACTGAGGCTGGACCAACGGGCCGCGAGCCGACGGAAAATCTGGCAGCATGAGGGCATCGTCTTTCCTGGGGATTCGCCATGCGCCACGCCTGCGCCCGCCGCTCTCGCTGCGTGACATCCAGCCACACCCGCCACATCTCCGGAATGCACGGCGCATGATCCTGATCGTCATGGGCGTCTCCGGCAGCGGCAAGACCACCATCGGCGCGCAGCTGGCGGCGCGCCTGCGCTGCGGCTTCTCCGACGCCGACGAATTCCACAGCGAAGCCAACAAGGCCAAGATGGCCCGCGGCGTGCCCCTCGACGAGGATGATCGCCGGCCGTGGCTGGCCAGCCTGCGCGCGGCAATCGACGAGAAGAAGAGCCAGCAGCGCGACTGGGTGTTCGCCTGCTCGGCGCTCAAGCGCGCCTATCGCGGCGTACTCGGCGGCGGCGATGCGGCGCTTCGCTGGGTGTTCCTGGATGGCTCGGAGGAGGTGCTGGCCAGACGGCTGGCCGGGCGCGGCGGGCATTTCTTCGACCCGCGCCTGCTACACAGTCAGCTGCAGACGCTGGAGAAACCACTGGAGAGCGAGGCGTTGCTGGTGAGCATCGAGGCGCCGCCCGAGCGCATCGTCACGGACATCCTGCAGCGGCTCAACCGCCACCCGCAGCGCGACGACCAGGTGTCCTAGGCGTCGACCTCGACGCGGTTGCGCCCGCTGCGCTTGGCCGAGAGCAGCGCCACGTCGGCGCGGTTGATGGTGCTGGAGTAGTTCTCGTCGGTGTGCAGCGCGGCGACGCCGACGCTCACCGTCACCGACAGCAGGTCGTTGTTCACCCGCACCGCCAGGGTCCCGATGCTGGCGCGCACCCGTTCCATCACCTGGGCGGCGGTGGCGACGTCGGTTTCCGGCATGAGGATGAGGAACTCCTCGCCACCCCAGCGCCCGCAAAGGTCCTGTTCGCGCACTTCGGCTTCCATGACGCGAGCGATCTCGATCAGCACACGGTCGCCGATCTCGTGGCCGTAGTCGTCGTTGATCGCCTTGAAACGGTCGATGTCGAGCATCACCACGCTGAGTGGCCGCTCGTAGCGCTTGGCGCGGTCGGCCTCCTCGCGCAGGCGATCCATCAGCAGGCGACGGTTGCCGATCCCGGTCAGCGCGTCGTGGGTCGAGGCTTCCTTCAGCGCGATGTTCAGGTCGCGCATCATCTGCTGGTAGCGGTCGGAGATGCGCGCGACCTTTTCCAGCTGGCGCAACTGCTTGTCGAAACGCGCGGAAAGGCTCAGCTCGCGCTCGCGGGCGATGCTCTGGTAGCCGTCCGAAACCCGGGTGATCCGCTCTATGCGCACCAGCAGATCGTTGTGCGACTCCCAGAGCAGGTTCAGGGCATCGCGCAGCGCATGGTCTTTGTGCTGCGGATCGGCGAGCAGCTTCTCGATCATTTCCTCGAGCGCGCTTTTTCCACGCATAGGATGAACCCTTGCTTAGTCGTGACTGAGGATCGCGAAGGGGAAGCTGCAGTCTTCCTTGAACTCTTCCGCCAGTTCGACCACGCGCTCGTTGCGGCGGTCGTAATGCCAGTTCACCGCAACCTGCTTGCCCTCGCCGTGCGCGGCCTCGAGCAGGTCGAAGATGTCCATCATCGCCTTGATGCTGCTGGTGTTGAGGTACAGCAGGTGCAGTTCCAGGGTCAGCGGACGGTCGGCCTCGGCGAGGAAGCGCTCGATCCACTCGAAGACCTGGTGGAACAGTTCGTAGGAGTTCTCCGGGTAGGAGTCGCCCTGCATGGACAAGGTGCCCTTGTCCCAGTCGGACTGGATGGAAGGGGAAGACTGGCTGCCCGGAATGGAAAAATTAGTCATTTGGCGAATTGCTCTTGAATGTCAGATAACGGCGCTCAGGCTGATGAACGCTCGGCCACCCACGACTTCCCGCAGGGTCGCCTGCAGGGGTTCGCTGGATTTTCGGGCGATGTCGATCAGCCCCAGGCCGGCACCGGATACCACGTTCTCGTCGCGCGGACGGCGCAACTGTTCCTTGTACATGGCCTTGAGCTGGCTCTTGTCCAGCTCGGCCAGCTCCTTGACCGCGCGCATCAGGTTTTCGCCGTCAGCCGCCTCGATCAGGTTGCCCGCCGAGACCACGTAACGGCCGGCGTCATTGCGCGCCACCACCACGGTGGCACCGGCTTCCTGATCGGACCAGTTCTTCACCTTGCTGTAGTGGCGGATGTTCTGGGTCATTTCGATGTACACCGCGAACACGTCCATTGCCGAGGACGGGTGCGCATGATCGGCGGCCAGGTAATTGCGCAGGGCATTACCGATTTCCTCGATCAGGCTGCGCGAGATCGGACCGTTGAAGCAGAGCATGATCTGCTGGCGGTTGTAGCTCTCGCGCATGGCAAAAAGGTCAAGGGATTCCATTTGGCAAGCTCCGGTTTGGACAACGCTCTCAATCGAAACGGAAACACAGCATGGTGATGTCGTCACGCTGGGGGTAATCACCCTGGTACTCGGCCAGGGTCGCACTGAAGGCATCGCCCTGCTCGGCCAGCGGCAGGCGTGCATGGCGGCGAATCATCTCGGCGAAGCGGCTGTTGCCGAAGCCATAGCCTAACTCACCACCGGCCTGATCGAGAAAACCATCGGTGGTCAGGTAGAAGGTGCGCCCGCTCTGCAGGCCGATGCGCGCGTTGACGTATTCGCCGACGCGCTTGTCGCCGATCGCCCGGCGCGCCGCCGGCAGTTCCTCAAGGGTTTCGCCGTCACTGTAGTAGAGGGCGATCTTGGCGCCTGCGAAAGTCACGTCGCGGCGCTGGAAATCGACGTAGGCGAGGCCGACGTCCATGTTGGTCGCCAGCGCCTGCCGATCGACGTCGTCGCGCAGCATGCTGCGCACGATGCGGTCGGTGCGGGCCAGCACGCCCGCCGGGTCGGCCAGGCCGACGTCGGCGATCGCCTGGTCGATGGCGGCGTGGGCGAGCATGGTCATCAGCGCGCCGGGAACGCCGTGTCCGGCGCAGTCGACCACGCCGAACAGACAGCCGTCGTCGCCGGCGCGATAGACGTAGAAGTCGCCGCCGACCACGTCACGCGGGCGCCAGAGCACGGCATGCCGTTCGCCCAGTGCGGTGATCAGCTGGCGCTTGGGCAGGATCGCGTGCTGGATCAGGCTGGCGTAGTCGATGGAGTCGTCGATCTTCTTGTGCGCGGCGGCCATCTCGCGGTTGGCCAGTTCCAGCGCCTGGGTGCGCTCGCGCACGCGGCTTTCCAGCTCGCCGGTGTGGCTGCGGACCTTCTGCGCCATCACCCCAAAGGCGGCGCTCAGTTCGCCGATCTCGTCGTCGCGGTCGATCGGCAGCGGCGCGTCGTACTGCCCCGCGGCCATCGCCTGGGCGCTGTGGCGCAGCAAGCGCAGCGGCTTGAGCACGCGTTTCTCGACCAGCCAGGCGACGCTGCCGATCAGCAGCAGCATGATGATGCCGAAGGCGATCAGCGCCGGGACCAGCGAATCCAGCTCGATGACCTGGGCCACGCCAAGGTCGATGGCGCTGGCCACGTACCAGTCCAGTTCGGGAATCCAGGCCAGCGCGAGCAGTTGGGTACGGCCCTCCATGCTTACCCAGAGGGTTTCCACACTGCCCGGCTTGCTCTTCACGTCGGCCATCGCGCCACGTACCGCGGCCGAGTCGTCGGCGTTGTCGAGCTGCCCGTAGATGCTGGTCGCCAGCGAGCGGCCCATCACCCCTTCGGCGTTCTCGGCGACCATGTTCTCGTCCGGGTGGACGAGGATCGAGGCCTGCCCGTCGAGCACCATGGACAGCACGCCGGCGGTGTTGGCGGTGACGAAGTCGTCGAGGAAGGAGGTCAGGCGGATGCCCGAGCCGATCACGCCGATGCGCCGTTCGCCGTCGCTGACCGGAATGTTGAACCACACCTTGAGGTCGCGGGTTTCCAGGTTGCGGTCGACGTTGAGCTTGTACGGCGCCGGGTCGTTCAGGCTGCGGAAGAACCAGTCGTCCTTGGGGTCGTCCTTCTTCAGCAGGTAGCGCGGCTGGTCGCTGAAGGCCTTGCCGGCGTCGTTGAGGTAGTAGCCCAGGTCGCTGGCGCCAACCACGAAGTAGGTGCCTTCGGCGAAGACCTTCTGGTAACCCGCGGCCTCGCGAAAGAACATCGCGCGCTTCGCCGGGTTGCCCTGGTCGAGCAGCCACTGGCGGGTGATCTCCGAGTCGGCCAGGCGCATCGCCAGGGCCAGCTCGCGCGATACCGGCGCGGCGATCTTCTCGCGGTTGAGCTGGGCGACGTTGCGTGCGTAAGCCTCGCCATAGCGGTTCTGCACGCCCTTGAGCGCTTGCCAGCCGATCAGCCCGGCCATTCCCAATGCCAACAGGCAGGTCAGCAGTAACGCCAGCAACGATTTTCCGCGCAAGCCAAGTGCCGCCATGTGAACTCCATTCAGTGCCGTTGCCGATCAGCGCGTACCGTTCGCCGGCATGCGCAGGGCGGCGATTATCCCGTATACGGGCCAACCGCCACCAGTGGGAAAAACGCCGCCGGAAACGACGACGGAGCCTTTCGGCTCCGTCGTGGCTGGCAGTTACTGCGCCAGCTTCTTGTACTTCACGCGGTGCGGCTGGGCGGCCGCGTCGCCGAGGCGCTTCTTCCGGTCGGCCTCGTACTCGGTGTAGTTGCCTTCGAAGAAGGTCACGTTGGAGTCGTCCTCGTAGGCGAGGATGTGCGTCGCGATACGGTCGAGGAACCAGCGATCGTGGGAGATCACGATGGCCGCACCGGGGAAGTCCAGCAGGGCTTCTTCCAGGGCGCGCAGGGTCTCGATGTCGAGGTCGTTGGAGGGTTCGTCGAGCAGCAGCACGTTGCCGCCCTGCTTGAGGGTCAGCGCCATGTGCAGGCGACCGCGCTCACCGCCGGAGAGGTCCTTGACGAACTTCTGCTGGTCGGCGCCCTTGAAGTTGAAGCGCCCGACGTAGCCGCGCGACGGCACTTCGTAGCTGCCCACCTTGATCATGTCGAAGCCGTCGGAGACCTGTTCCCAGACGGTCTTGTTGCCTTCGAGCATGTCGCGGCTCTGGTCGACGCTGGCGATCTGCACGGTATCGCCGATGTCGATGCTGCCCGAATCCGGCTGCTCCTTGCCGGTGATCATGCGGAACAGCGTCGACTTGCCCGCGCCGTTGCCGCCGATCACGCCGACGATGGCGCCCTTCGGCACGCTGAAGGTCAGGTTGTCGATCAGCACGCGGTCGCCGTAGCCCTTGGATACGCCGTTGAACTCGATGACCTTGTCACCCAGCCGCGGACCGGCCGGGATGTAGATCTCGTTGGTCTCGCTGCGCTTCTGGAATTCCTGCGACTGCATTTCCTCGAAGCGCTGCAGGCGGGCCTTGGACTTGGCCTGACGCGCCTTGGCGCCCTGGCGCACCCATTCCAGTTCGGCCTTCATCGCCTTGGCGTGGGAGGCTTCCTGCTTGGCTTCCTGGGTCAGGCGGGCGGATTTGGATTCCAGCCAGCCCGAGTAGTTGCCCTCGTAGGGAATGCCGTGGCCGCGGTCGAGTTCGAGAATCCAGCCGGCGACGTTGTCGAGGAAGTAGCGATCGTGGGTGATCGCTACCACGGTGCCGGGGAAGTCGTGGAGGAAATGCTCCAGCCAGGCCACCGAATCGGCATCCAGGTGGTTGGTCGGTTCGTCGAGCAGCAGCAGGTTCGGCTTGCCCCAGGCGATCAGCGCCAGGGCCAGGCGGGCCTTTTCGCCACCGGAGAAATTCAGCACCGGTTCGTCGCAACGCGGGCCACGGAAATCGAAGCCGCCGAGGAAGTCGCGCAGGGTCTGTTCGCGCTCGCCGGGTGCGATGCGCTGCAGGTGCAGCAGCGGGCTGGCCTTGTCGTCGAGGGCATCCAGCTGATGCTGGGCGAAGTAGCCGATCACCAGGTTTTCGCCACGCGTCAGACGCCCGCCGAGCGGCGCGATCTCGTCGGCGAGGGTCTTGATCAGGGTCGACTTGCCGGCGCCGTTGGGCCCGAGCAGGCCGATCCGCGCGCCCGGCACCAGTTGCAGCTTGACCATCTCCAGCACCGCGCGCTCGCCGTAACCGAGGCGGCCCTCGGCGAGGTCGAGCAACGGGCTGGAGACCTTGTCGGCCTCGCGGAAGACGAAGTCGAACGGCGAATCGATGTGCGCCGGAGCCAGCTCCTCGAGCTTCTCCAGCGCCTTGATCCGGCTCTGTGCCTGGCGCGCCTTGCTGGCCTTGGCTTTGAAGCGGCGGATGAAGCTTTCCATGTGCGCGCGCTGCGCCTGCTGCTTCTCGAACGCCTGCTGCTGCTGCGCCATGCGTTCGGCGCGGGTGCGCTCGAAGGCCGAGTAGCCGCCGCGGTAGAGGGTCAGCTTGCGCTGCTCGAGGTGGATGATCTGGTCGACCACGGCGTCGAGGAAATCGCGGTCGTGGGAGATCAGCACCAGCGTGCCGGGATAGCTCTTCAGCCAGCCTTCGAGCCAGAGGATCGCATCGAGATCGAGGTGGTTAGTCGGTTCATCGAGCAGCAGCAGATCGGAGCGGCAGATCAGCGCCTGGGCCAGGTTAAGACGCATGCGCCAGCCACCGGAGAAGTCGCCGACCTGGCGCTCCATCTGTTCGTTGGAGAAGCCCAGCCCGGCCAGCAGCTTGCGCGCGCGGGCGTCGGCGCTGTAGCCGTCGGCGTTGTCCAGTTCGGTGTGCAGGCGCGCCAGGGCGGCGCCGTCGTGGCTGGCTTCGGCAGCGGCCAGCTCGCGCTGCACGCGGCGCAGTTCGAGGTCGCCGTCGAGCACGTAGTCCACAGCCAGGCGTTCGAGGGTCTCGATTTCCTGGCGCATGTGCGCGATGCGCCAGTCGGCGGGCAGCTGGCAATCGCCGGCGTCCGGCCCGAGTTCGCCGCGCAGCAGCGCGAACAGGCTGGATTTTCCGGCGCCATTGGCACCGACGAGGCCGGCTTTCTGACCGGGATGCAGGGTCAGCTCGGCGCCTTCGAGCAGGCGCTGCGGACCGCGCTGCAGGGTAAGATTCTGTAGTCGTATCATGATGGCGGCGGAGTTTATCAGCTTCGCCCCTACCCCGCCCGGAGTGCCGAATGCCCGCCGATCTATGGAGTTTCGCCCTCGCCCGCTATGCCCGCCCCTGCGTCGAGAATGCCTGCCTGACGCTGCAGGCCGAGGGCGCAGACGTCTGCCTGCTGCTCTGCGGCGCCTGGCTCGGCGCGCGCGGCGTAGCCTGCACGGCGGCACGGGTGGAGCAACTGAAGGCGCTGGCGACCCCCTGGCAAACCGAAGTGGTCGCCCCGCTGCGGTGGCTTCGCCAGCGCTGGAAAGCCGACGCAGCGGGAGACGCCTCGCTGGCCGAACTGCGCGATCAGGCGAAGGCGCTGGAGCTGCAGGCCGAGCACGAACTGTTGCGCCGGCTGGAATCCGTTTCCGCGGTTTGGCCACAGGACGCCGGCGAAACCACGCAGGAATGGCTGCGCGCACTCGCCGGCTTCGATCATCCCGCGCTGCAATTCCTGATGTAGACCGGGTGAAACCCGCGATCGCAAGGTTAGAGACGCCGCGACGCGGGTTCACCCGCCCCACGGAAGCCTCGTGATATGCGACGAGCGTTTCGTAGGGTGCGCCTCGCGCACCACCCACCGCCGGGGCCATTCGGTGCGCGCGGCGCACCCTACGAATAAGGGATTCATCCGCGCATAAAAAAGCCGCCCAAGGGGCGGCTCGAGGCCAGGCAGGCCGGAAGTCGGGGGAGCGCCAGGCGCTCCGCGGCGCCATTCTAGCCGAAGACGCTAGCCCTGCGGGCGTCCGAGTAGCGCGATCAGTCCATCGGCGAGGGTGCCGCGCCAGTTCAGGTAGTCGTGGCCGCTGGACCATTCGCGGTGGATCACCGGATAGCCCTTGGCCTGCAGCACGTCGCGCAGGTGGCGGGTGGTCTCGAAGATACCGCTCTGGCCCATACCGCCCTCGAATTGTCCGGCCTCCAGATAGAAACGCAGCGGCAGCCGCGGCGCGGCGATGTATTCGCGGGTCAGCCATTGCGCCTCGGCCCCCGGCGGCGCCCACCAGAACGAGCCGGACTGGCTGAGCACGTTGCCGAACACCTGCGGATAGCGCAGCGCCGCGTAGGCCGAGGCCAGCCCGCCGTAGCTGGAGCCGCCGATCACCGTGCGCGCCGCCGCGGCGCTGATACCCTGCCGATGCAGCCAGGGCGTCAGTTCCTCGCCGAGGAAATGCGCGAAATTCGGGTTCGGCGGCAGCTCGGCGGCGCGGCTCTGCTGGTTCGGATTATCGATCAGCACCACTGCGGTCGGCGGGATCCGCCCGGCGGCGATCAGGTTGTCGAGGATGGTCAGCGTCGGGACCTTGCCCAGATACGCTTCGGCATCGAACAGGTAGAACAGCGCATTGCCCTCGGCTCCGGGTCGGTAGCCGGCCGGTCGGTACAGGTAGACCGAGCGCGTGTTGCCCAGCGCCGTGCTGGCGAAGCGGTGCCGCTGCAGGCTGCCCTTGGCCGCATCGGGCCGAGGGGCAACCCAGGGCTGCGGTGGTGCCTCGGCGAGCTCCAGCACCGAGTCGTACTGGTAGGCATCCAGGCCTTTTTCCGGAAAGGCGCCGCGATTAAGCGGATCGGCCTGGGCAGTGGCGAGGATCGCCCGGCGCCGGGTCATGGCGTCGGCATCCAGTTCGGGAACGTCCGGTGCCAGTTGATAAGACAGCCGCGTCTGCCGCGGCAGATCGAAGGTCCTGAACCAGACGTCCGAANNGCACGTTGTGTCGCGCACCGCGCCAGAGGAAGGTCACCCGATCCCGCTGCGCATCCAGCGCCTCCACCAGCGGCGTACCGCGCGCCGCCATCTCGCGCCAGAACGCGTGGCTGTCGCCGCCACGCGCCAGCTCGTCCTGCAGCGCGCGCAGGCGCGGGCT
>DIEE01000031.1 GCA_002418465.1 Pseudomonas sp. UBA5782
CGGTGCCGAAGTCGTCGATGGCGATCTTCACCCCCAGCTGGCGCAACTGGCGTAGCTGCTCGCGGGTGTTCTCAAGGTCGGCCATCAGCGCGCCCTCGGTCACCTCCACCTCGACCTGTGCCGGGCTCAGCCCTTCCTGCTCGATCACCCGGCGCAGATCTTCGACCAGCTGCGGCATGCTGAACTGCACCGGGCTGACGTTGAGGCTGACCACCAGGCCGTGGCTGAAGCTCGGCCAGGTCTGGCACTGCGAAACGCCCTGGCGGAAGATCCAGCCGCCGAGCCGGTTGATCAGCCGGGTTTCCTCCAGCAACGGGATGAACACGCCGGGCGATACGCTGCCGGCGACCCGGTGCTGCCAGCGCAACAGCGCCTCGAAGCCGCGCAGGCGGCCGCTTTCCAGGTAGATCTGCGGCTGGTAGACCAGGGCGAATTCGTTCTGCTCGATGGCCACCCGCAGGCTTTCCTCGAGCATCAGCCGCGAACGCGCGCGGCCGTTCATTTCCGGTGAGAAGAAACGGTACTGCTGGCGCCCGGCGCGCTTGGCCTCGTACATCGCCATGTCCGCCGCGCGCAGCATGGCGTCCACGCTGCGCCCGCTGTCGGGGAAACAGGCGATGCCGATGCTGGCGCCCAGGGTGACTTCCATGCCGTCGACCTTGTAGCGGATCGAGATCGCCTCGATCAGCTTCTCGGCGACGCGCGCGGCATCCTCGGGATGATCGAGGGAGTCGAGCAAGGCGGTGAATTCGTCGCCGCCCATCCGCGCGAGAATGTCGTAGGGGCGCAGGCACTTCTGCAACTGGTCGGCGACGCGCTTGAGCACTTCGTCGCCGGCCGCGTGGCCGAGCGAGTCGTTGATGCGCTTGAAGCCGTCCAGATCGAGGTAGAGCACCGCCAGGTACTTGCCGTTGCGGTCGTTGCGCGCCAGCGCCGCTTCCAGCGCCTGGTCGAAGCCGCGGCGGTTGGGCAGCGTGGTCAGCGCATCGGTGACCGCCTGCGATTCGAGCTGGGCGTGCAGGTTGTGCACCACCGACATGTCGAGAACGATGACCACCATCGAGCGTTGCTGGCGCGACAGCGGCGAGCACGACAGCGCGACCGGCAGCAGCCCGTCATCGACGATGCGCAGGAAGGCGTCGTGCAGCCGGTAGACCATGCCGCGACGCCAGTGCTCGTAGATCTGCGACTCCTTCCAGGCAGTACCTTCCAGCGACGCCGTCTCGATGTGATCGAGCAGGCGCGTGCCCTGCAGCTGGGTGACCTGGCACTGCAGCATCTGCGCGATGGCCGAGTTGGCGAAGTCGATCATGCCTTCGTCGTTCACCACCAGGATGCCTTCGGCGGCGTTCTCCAGCACCGAGGCGTTGAACGCACGCTCGCTTTCCAGCTGCTGGGTGAGCAGTTGCAGGTCGCGGCGGCTGCGCTCGTGATCGAGCAACGAGCTGACCTTGTGCCGCAGCACCTGCGGGTTGAAGGGCTTGTGGATGAAGTCCACGGCGCCGGTGGCATAGCCGCGCATGACCGACTCGGAGGTGTGATCCACCGCGGAGATGAAGATGATCGGGGTGAAGCGCGTGCGCGAATTACCACGCATCAGCCGGGCGACCTCGAAGCCGTCCATCTCCGGCATCTGCACGTCCAGCAGCACCAGGCCGACGTCGTCTTCCAGCAGGCACTGCAACGCCTCGACGCCGGAAATCGCGGTGCGCACGTTCCAGTCGCCGTTCTGCAGCAGAGCCTTCATGGCTATCAGGTTGGCTTCGCGATCATCGACCACCAGCAGCGTCTGCGCTGCCGCGAATGGAACCTTAGCGTGTGCCGAAGCCATTCTTCACTCCTTTGAAGAACCAGGTTTTACCTATCGGCAGTCCAATCGGGGAGCGGGCGTGTACGGAGACCCAGGGTCGTTGGCACATAAGGCACACCTATTATCGAACTGCTCTTTAGTTATCGACGGCCGCAAGGGCCATGCCTTGACGATAGCCGCTATTGTCTGACAAGGCCGCCCGCCAGAGCGTTCCGCTCAAATTGATCGACGGGCGGCAATTGGCCACTACTTACTGCTGAACGGGTATCGGCCGCAGGTTCACTTCGACCCGGCGGTTCTGCGCCCGTCCGGTATCCGTCGCGTTGCTCGCCACCGGCTGATCCGGCCCGGCGCCACGCGTACTCAGGCGAGCCGGCGTGACACCCTGCGCGGTCAGGTAGTCGGCGACGGCCTGCGCGCGGCGCTGCGACAGGCTCATGTTGTAGGCGTGCGAGCCGGTGCTGTCAGTATGGCCGACGATCTCGATGTTGTTCTGCTCGTACTGCTTGAACGAGGTCGCCAGGTTGTTCAGCGGGCTGTAGAAGGCGCTGACGATCTCCGCCGAATCGGTGGCGAAGGTGATCGCGCCGGGCATGATCAGCTTGATGTCATCACCCTGGCGCTGCACTTCAACGCCGGTGCCTTCCATGCTGCGACGCAGTTCGGCTTCCTGGCGATCGGCGTAGTAACCATAGCCGGCGCTCGCCGCGCCGACCACCGCGGCGCCGATCAGTGCGCCCTTGCCGCGGTTGTTGTGATCGATGGCGGCACCTGCCACCGCTCCTGCCAGGGCGCCGAGGCCGCCGTACTTTGCGGTGCGGTTGCTACCGCCGACGTCGCTCTGGTTGTCGTATGGATTGGGCGAGGCACAACCGGCCAGCAGCGCCAGAAGTGTTGCACCGATCAACAGACGGGGAACTTCGAACATGATTGCTCCTTCTTTACAAAAACAGACTGGCCGTTAGAAAGGCCCGCCAGATGGAAATTCCCCCGGAAAAGTCCCGGAAGAGGATGCAGCACGATGCCAATGGTTGCCGAGTATACGAATGTCGAGCCTACACGCCGGGAAGTCGATGCGTTGCACGGAGCGACGCTGATCGAGTTCGGCACCGGCTGGTGCGGCCACTGTCGCGCCGTGCAGCCGCTGATCGCCGACGCGTTCACCGCGCACCCCGGCGTGCGTCACCTGAAGATCGAGGACGGCCAGGGCCGGCGCCTGGGCCGCTCGTTCAAGGTCAAACTCTGGCCAACGCTGGTGTTCCTCCACGATGGCGAGGAAGTCGCGCGCCTGGTCCGGCCGGACGACGCCGACGAGATCGAACGCGCGCTTTCGCGCATCGAAGGCTGACTCAGCGCGCCGGGCGATAGCTGCCCGGCGTGCGCCCGGTCCAGTTGCGAAAGGCGCGGCGGAAGTTCGACGGATCGCTGAAGCCAAGCAGGCTGGCGACTTCCTGTAACGGCAGTTGCGTGGTGGTCAGGTATTGCAGCGCGAGGCGCTTGCGCACGTCGTCGAGCACCGCCTGGTAGCGCGTCCCGCTGGCCGCCAGATGCCGGCGCAGGCTGCGCCCGCTGATGTGCAGCGCACGCGCCGCGCTCTCGAGATCGGGAAACTCGCCGGGCCGTGCCAGCAGCAGGCGGCGCAGGCGCGTCAGCAAACCTTCGCCGAGATCCAGTGTGGCCAGCAGCGCCTCGCATTGTTCCTGGCACATGCGCAGCGCCGCCGGGTTGGCCAGCGCCATCGGCCGTTGCAGGTAATGCGAAGGCAGGCTCAGGCGATGCTCGGCCTGGGCGAACACCACAGTCGCCCCGCCGAAGGCAGCGGCATAGCGCGTGGCGTAGTCCGGCGCTGCATGCGTGAAATCCACGCGCACGCCCTGCGGCACCTCGCCGAGCAGGAAGCAGGCGATGCTGTGCAGGCTGCTCAGCAGGCTTTCCGCGGCGAAGCGTGCCAACCCCGCCAGCGGCACGCCCTCGATGGCGCTGAGCACGAGATAGCCGCCCTCCTCGCGCACCTGCAGATCGAACGCCAGCCCCAGCACCCGGTAATAGCGCAGGGCGAACTGGATCGCCGTGCCCAGATCGGCGCTCGCCAGCACCGCGTAGCCGAGGATGCCGTGGCTGGAGAGGTTCAGCCGCTGGCCGAGCAGCAGGCCCAGCGCCGGCTCGTCGCACAGTTGCAGGGCGGTGTTGGCCAGCCGGTAGAAATCAGTGAAGGCGAGCCTCCCGTTGACGCTGGCGAACGCCTCGGCGCGCAAGCCGGCAGTGGCCAGCAGGCGCTCGCGCGGCACGCCCAGTTCGACGGCGAGTTGCAGCAGGGCTTCGGCGTAGGCCAGCGGCAGCTGATCGCTGCCGGCCTCGAGGGATCGGCGCAGCGTCATGCGGCAGCCCTGGCCGGATATGACCGCTCGATTGGCAGGTGACGACCTGTGCCCCCTGCGCTGCGTTGGCGATAGTTGAAGCCCGACCGCCAACAGGAGCCCGAATCATGGCCAGCAGCACGCCGGAAGGATTGCAGATCCGCCCTCGGCACCTCGACTTCGACCTGCCCGACCCGTTGCCGCGCCACTGGCACGGCGGCGATGCGTTCAGGAGCCACCTGTTCGACGCCATGTCGGTGCTGTTCCCCGACGGCGAGCGCTTCTTCATCGATTCGGTGCGGCACTTTCGCAACGAGATCGATGACCCGACGCTGCAGGAGCAGATCCGCGGCTTCATCGGCCAGGAAGGCCACCACAGCCGCGAGCACCTGCAGTACAGCCAGCGCCTGCGCAATCTCGGCTACGCCATCGAACCGATCGAGCGGCGCGCCCGCGGGCGCATCCGCTACGCGCAGAAGCACCTTTCGCCGCAACGCCAGTTGGCGGCCACCGCGGCGCTGGAACACATCACCGCGATCATGGCCGACCAGGTGCTGCGCGACCCCGACTGCCTGCGCGGCGCCGAGCCGAACATGGCGCGCCTGTGGCGCTGGCATGCGCTGGAGGAAACCGAGCACAAGGCGGTGGCGTTCGACGTCTACCGGCAGGTCTGCGGCAGCCGCACGCTGCTGCGCCGGGCGATGCGCGTGGCGACGCTGTTCTTCGTGCTGGATACCGCCCGAGGCCTGGTGCACATGCTCAGGCGCGACGGCCTGCTGTGGAACTGGCGGCTGTGGCGCGACGGGCTGCAGTGGATGTGGGGCAGGAACGGCGTGTTCCGCCCGCTGCTGCGCCCCTATCGGGACTTCTTCGCCGCCGACTTCCACCCCTGGCAGCACGACAACCTCGCGTTGCTGCAGCAGGTGCGCGAGGAGTTCGATCCGCAGCCACGGGCCGCGTGAGCTGCCGGTCATCCGCGCAGGAAGCGCAATGCATCCATCGCGCTGCGCTCGGGCACTTCCTCCATGGGGATGTGCCCGACGTCTTCATAGGTGATCACCTGCAATCCCGGCAGGTCGCGATGCCACAGCTCGACGTGTCGCGGCGAAATCCAGCGATCGCTCTCGCCCCACATGAGCAGCGTCGGCACGCCGATGCGCGCCACCCGTGCCGGCGTGTCGTGCAGCTCGTCGCGGTTGACCTGCAGCAGCAGGCGGAAGATTTCCATCATTGCGCGCCGGTTGCCGGGGCGCCGGGTCAGGTCGTAGTAGCGGTCGACCACGCCGGGCGCGATGCGCTCGGGGTCACCGTAGACCTCCTTGATGCCCTGGGCGATCAGCGCGCGCGGCATCCACAGCGGGATCGCCAGGCTGGCGCCGGGCAGCGCGGCGGAGGCGATCATCCACGGGACTTTCTTCATCGGATAGCCGGCGCTGTCGATCAGCAGCAGCTTGCTCACCCGCTGCGGCGCCTGCAGGGCGAAGTTCCAGGCGAGGTGACCGCCGAGCGAATTGCCGGCAATGTGCGCGCGCTCGATGCCCAGGTAGTCCAGCAGCAGGCCGAGCACGCGCACCAGTCGCTCGGCGGAATAGCCACCGCCGTGGCGCGGCGGCCCGGTGAGGCCGAAGCCCGGCAGGTCGAAGCGGACCAGACGGTAATGCGCGGTGAGCTGGGCGACCCAGCCGTCCCAGGTGTGCAGCGAGGAAACCACGCCGTGGATCAGCACCAGCGCGGGTTTGTCGCGACTGCCCTCGTCGCGGTAATGCACCTCGAAGCCGTCCAGCTCGACGAACCTGGAGCCGCTTTCGGCGCTGGCGTAGCGGGCTTTCAGGCGCTCCAGCGACAGCGCGCCGAAGCCCAGGCGGGCGAAACCGGAGGCGACCGGGGGCAGCAGGGAGTAGGTGGAGGCAGACATGGCAGTTCCCTCTTGTTGTACGTCCATGACAGCACGCGGCGCCGGGTCAACGTGCCCAACTTTGGTTCGGCAGCTCAGTGACGGGATGGCGGCGACGCTTCGATCGGAAACGCTCCGGCGTGAAGCTCAGCTCAACAGCCCGAGGGTCTTCGCCTGCGCCACGGCCTGGGTGCGCCGCTCGACGCCGAGCTTGGCGTTGATGTGGCGGGCGTGGGTCTTCACCGTGTGCAGCGAGATGAACAGCTGATCGCTGATCTCCTGGTTGGAGCAGCCCTGGGCGATCAGCTGGAGCACCGCCAGCTCGCGCGAACTGAGGGCATCGGCGAGTGCGGCCGCCGTTGTCGAGGCCGACTCGCTGGGCGCGGGAATCAGCGCCGAAAGCGCCCCGCGAACGGGGCAGCCGGGACGCTCGCGGAGCCGCTCGCGCAGCCATTCCGGGCGCTGCACGAACAGCTCGTTGAACGGCAGCAAGGCGCCGCCCAGCGCGCCGGCGAGGCTCTCACCGAACTGCTGGCGGGCCTCGCTCTCACGGTTGCCGGCGAGCATCAACAGGGTCAACTGCACCTGGGCGACCACGGCCAGCAACTGTCCGCCCTCGACCTGCGCGCGGGTGCACAGCGCGCGCAGGCGGCGTTCGGCGGATTGCGCCTGGCCCTGATGGCGTTCCAGGGCGGCGCGTTGCAGCTCGATGTACAGAGGTAACTGCGGATGACATTCGGGCGCCGCCGCCGGCTGCTCGCCGCCGTATGTTTCCGCCAGGCGTTCGAGCCAGGACTGCGCCAGCTCCAGCTGCCCCTGGCCCAGCCAAAGGTCACATTTCACCAGGGTGATCATCGCCAGGTAGTACACCGGCGGGATGTCCCAGATGTGCATCAGCCGCTCGGCCTCGGCCAACTGGACGAACGCCTCCGGCAGGTTGCCGCTGCGCCCTTCCAGGGTGGCCAGCACGCAGTAGCCGATCAGCAGGCTGACGTCTCGACAGGCGCGCGCCTCGCCGATGCCGCCGACCAGCCGCGTGCGCGCCTGCTGTGGCTGCAGCCCCAGCGCCAGCAGGTGGCCTTCGTAGATCGTCAGCCGCGCGCGCACCGCGTACAGCCGCTGCGCCGGCAGCCCGTGCAGGCGCTGC